>DEQI01000330.1:2717-4800 GCA_002360295.1 Planococcaceae bacterium UBA3370 | reverse complement strand
TATGTTTTCAATTTGCCAGAAAAAAAGATACGGATCGAAGCTTATACAAGAAGTGATAATTTGGGAATGCGAAAAGCATTTACGAAAAGCGGTTTTGTTAAAGAAGGCTATTTACGTCAAGCGTGGGAAAATGATGACGGAACCATTTCCGACTCTTTATGCTATGCAGTGATTCGAAGTGACTGGGAGCAGGGGATTGTCACGCCTATAAAAATAAATGAATGGCCATTTTAAAAAATAAAAAAACAGCTACTAAGACGTTCGCTGTTCATTGTTGTAAAGCCTTGGCGACTGATTAGGGATTAAGTTGACCAACGTCCTGTTGGCCTAGTCCCCACAGAGCAGCTAGGAGATAGAAACACATAAAATATTCTACTGTAGCTGTTATTTGATTGGCGTTGTAAAATTGCAGAAAATATAGGGGTGATGAGTATGAAGATGCCAACACATATTGTTTCAGTTGGTGGGATTGTGGAGAATGAAAAGGGAGAAATTTTATTAGTCAAAACTTTAAACGGTGGCTGGGTTTTCCCAGGTGGCCAAGTTGAGGTGGGGGAAAATTTAGTAGATGCATTAGTGCGAGAAGTGAAAGAGGAGAGTGGAGTCAATATAGAAGTAGGAGGTTTGCTTGCTGTCATATCCAATACAGGTACATATAAATGGTATGACGGAATTACCGATGTACCTACTAAGGTGATGCTTGATTTTGTTTGTAAATATGTAAGTGGTGAGCTGTGTACTTCAGAAGAAACGACGGAAGTTTGTTGGGAAAAAAAAGAAAAGGTTTTAGATGTAATTCATGCTCCGGCTTATCGAACTAGATATCAAAACTATATCGACTTTACCGGAAACGTGACTTATATGGATTATGTCACTAAACCTGAATTTCATATAAAACTAAATAGGAATATATAAAAAATGAGACCTATAAATAAGTTGAAAACTAACAAGTATTTTTAGTTACTAATTTAGTATTATGTCAATAGCCTGAATAGCTAGTGTCATTGCTTTGATTCTTCTTGCTAAAAGGGTTTTTTGGGGACTTCCTTCCTTTGATTTATCATATATTTTCTCCATGGATGGAAATAATCCGGTAAGAATTTGGCGAGCTTCTGTTAAATCTTCCTGAGAAAAAAGATGGGGTTTTTGGTCCCAAATGTTTTCTAGCATAGCTAAACCTATCCGTACAGCTTTAAGTCGTTTCTTGACTAAGGTAGTATTTGCTCCTTTTTGCGTCATTTGTGACAAGGCATTTTCAAGTTTACGGATTGTTGATTGTAAAGATTTTATAGATTCTATTTGTTCTGTTTTCGAAACGTTATTCATTTAGAGCTGACCTTTCTCTAGATTGTATTGTTTTATGAGTTTACTTTCACTATTTTAACATAAAAAAAGAACTACTTTTTGTTAGAGATCCTACTGTACGTTATTCTATAGAACAATGAGGTGTAAAATTGACTACCATTTATTTAATAAGACATGGAGAAACCAACTGGAACGCAATGGGAAAAGTTCAAGGAGTAACAAATATTCCATTAAACATCACAGGTGAGCAACAGGCAAAAAAAACACGGGACTATTTTATGGATAAAGAGATTGATGTCATCATTACTAGTCCTTTATTACGTGCTAAGCAAACAGCTGACATTATGAATGAACAATTAACTGTTCCATTAATTGAAATGAGCGAATTTATTGAAAGATGCTATGGCGATGCGGAAGGTTTAACTGTAGAAGAGCGAAATGAAAAATTTCCGACTGGGGATATCCCAAATTTGGAGTGTAGGGAGTCGCTAGACAAAAGAGTACTTAAAGGAATGAATCATATCGTAGACAAATATAAAAAGAAAACAGTGCTTGTTGTTGCGCATGGTGCTGTCATTAATGCTATTTTATTTGGTTTGTCAAATGGAGAAATAGGCTCAGGGATAACTAGATTAAAAAATGCATGTATTAGTTCTATCGGTTATAACAATAATAATTGGGAAATCATTTTAGTCAATGAAGATGCGCATTTAGTTTGATAGCAAAAACAGAGGTGATGATCATTGGGATAGCAGAAACTTTAACAGTAATATTGGTC
>DEQI01000330.1:0-2616 GCA_002360295.1 Planococcaceae bacterium UBA3370 | reverse complement strand
AATCGTTGTGATTGTTTCTTTGATAGCAATCAAAATACGCAATTAAAGAAATGGGCCTCATCATTATAGATGTGGCTTTTTGTTTTGTCTAAAATAGCTAAAATAATATGTTTCATGCATAAGTAACCGTAAAATAATAAATTTTGATCAACTTCTAAGTCATACTTGTAATTATATATCACTTATTGATATATTATTTTCAGATATATCATAAAGTGATATATAGGAGGGTATTTGTGAAACCAATCGAGCAACTAACAGATTCTGTATTTTATATTATGGCTGCTTTTACACAACCGAGACATGGTTATGCAGTGATGAGTTTAATTGAAGAAACGACAAAAGGAACATTCGTTATTGGTCCAGCGACACTGTATACAATCATCAAAAAGCTAATTGATCAGCAGTTAATTATATTACATGATGATTCTGATTCAAGAAGAAAAGTATATGTGTTAACAGAAAAGGGACGAATGATTTTAGCTGAGGACATTGAGCGAAGAAAAGTAATGATTGAGCTTGCTGAAAAAGGCTTGGAGGGAGAGTAAGTATGACGAAAAAGAAAATGATGATTTCCTATGGACTTGCATTCGCAGAGCAAAAAGATATGGAAAACCTGAGAGAGGAATCAAAAAAAGGATGGCATGTAAAACGATTCAAGCTATTTGGCTATGAACTAGAGCAAGGGCAAAAAGAGGATGTCATTTATAGCATTGATTACCGTAAACTGAATGGTCTAGAGGCAGAGGAATATTTTGAAATGTTCGCCTTTTCAGGTTGGACACATGTATGTTCAAGCAATGATATGCATTTATTCAAAGCAATACCTGGTACGACACCAATTTATAGCGATCGTTTATCAACAATCGATAAATTTACCCGTCTAGGAAATTATATTAATCCGGTCGCATTATTTTTTACTATAATAAGTACCATTTTATGGGCTGGCTTTGCTATAGGACCTCAAGTGACGGAACCGTTTTTTTCTTTTATTTTTACTTGTTCCATTGTCATTACAATACCAGCAATCATGACCTGGGGAGCTGTTCAATTTCATAAATGGAAGGAGTACAAACGAATTGAGTAATTGGTTTACACCTAAAAATAGTACGATTCTCTATTTCATCATTATGATTGTATGTTTATTTATAACGTCTTTGAGAGATTTTGCGGTAATCATCACTACTAGTTTAGTCGGAATGTTGTTCATCGTTTTCATTCATGAATGTGGTCATGTATTGTTCGGAAAAATGGCTAAATATCAATTTGTTTTTTTAACTATTGGACCTATTACGATCGAGAATACAGAAAAGGGTATAACATTAACTGAAAATAATAACTGGATGTTGTTTGGTGGCGCGGCTTGTATGGTACCGATTTCCATTGATACACAACAAATTAGAAAACAACATGCATTGTTTGCAGCGGGGGGTCCTATCATTTCCCTTAGCTTCGCCATAGTTTCATACATAATATGGAGGTTAGTGGGAGGTGAATTTTGGGATTTTTTTGCGATTGGAAACTTCGTCATTTTTTTAGTTACAGCGATTCCGCTTAATTTTGGAATGAAAACAGACGGTCTAGTATTCATCACAATGCTTCGTGGAGGGGCACAAGCAGATCATTTTTTAGAAGAGATATCGATTATGAATGAAATGCTTAGCAAAAAGTCACCACTTGAATGGAATACAACCTACTTGGAAAAGGCGAAACATAAAAGTGCAACAATTGAACATACAATTCATGCAAGCTATTTATTTTACGCTACTTTATTAAGAGAGGGATTTGAACAAGCTTCATCATCTGTAGCAGGTTTTAAAACAATTCCAATGACAAAAGAAAGTAAATACCAATTGGCATTCATAACTCATATTCGACAATTGGAACTATTTTTAACTGATTATACAAATGTAGATAAAATCATTGATTTACAGCGGCATTTATCAAAAATGGAACCGCTATCTTATTACCGAGGAAAAGCTATGATTTGTGCTTGTCAAGGGAAAAGAGAAAAAGCAATAGAATATATACAAAAAATGGAGCAGTTAATTCGTAAAAATGAAGCATTATACGGGATGTACGAAGCTGAAAAGGAATTGATAAAAATAGTAAAGTTGTGTATAGATAAACAAAAGGGGTGAATGAATGTTTCCGATATTAGAAACAGATAGGCTCATATTAAGAGAGATTGTAACTGATGATGCGCAAGGTATTTTTGCTTGTTTTTCAAATGAGTTAGTGACGCGTTATTACGGACAAGATCAGCTGCATGATATAGATCAAGCAACTGCATTTGTTGATCATTTCTCTAAAATCTATCGAGAAAAAAGGGGAATTCGCTGGGGAATTGAACGAAAAGGTTCAAAGGGCATTATTGGTACGATAGGATTTAATAATTGGTCACCTAAGCATAAAAAAGCTGAAATTGGTTATGAGCTGCATCCCGATTTTTGGAGAAAAGGATTTGCATCTGAAGCTGTTCTGAAAGTGCTTTCATATGGGTTTCACCAATTAGATTTAAATAGAATTGGGGCTATTGTATTTATTAAAAATGAAGCATCTAGTAGATTGCTAGTGAAACAGGGTTTTCAAAAAGAAGGCATTTTACAGCAATAC
>DEQI01000368.1:15535-15783 GCA_002360295.1 Planococcaceae bacterium UBA3370 | reverse complement strand
AACCTTAACTTTCGGTGATGAACTATATATGTGTTAAAGTGGTTTTTATTGGAATGATTAAGAGGATTCGAATGAGGTATATACATGGAATTATATTTTGGACTAATCACGCCAGATAATTGGCGTATTTTCAATGCTTTAAATGTAAAAAAGGAGCAGGAACAATGGGTTGCCTCCAATATTGCCATTTTAGCAAGAGCTTATGTATACCGTGATTATAATAGCCTTGTTTATGCAATTTATGATTC
>DEQI01000368.1:10912-15404 GCA_002360295.1 Planococcaceae bacterium UBA3370 | reverse complement strand
ATTAGTTCAAAAAGATAAAAAATATGATTCAATCATTCTTTGCTATAAAGAAGAAGACTTTATTGCAAGTCATTTATATCGGGATTTAGGATTTCAACATACGGGTGAAGTAGATGAAGATGAAGTAGTAATGGAATATAAGTTGTTTAATGGATAAAAGTATAAATCCAGTTGAAGTCGCACTTCATTTGAGGAGTTGCGGCTTTTTATTATTGTTTTTGAAATATTTCTCGTCCGTTCGTGGCATGATATGAATGAGAAGTTATCAACGTGTAAGGAGGAAAGCATTTGGACACTTTATTAAATGAAATTCGAAATGGAATTGATTATCTTCATTTGCAGGGAAAGCAGATTCATAAAATAAAAATGAATGCTAAGCTTTTCGAAAATTTGTCGAAACATAACGAGGTTGAAGCTACTAGTGATAAGATGACTGTATTCGGAATTACAGCCGAAGCGGATGAAAATATTGAAACATTTGCATTTATTATCGAGCAAGTCACTTCATGATAAGTGGCTTTTTTTTATGTCAAGAACAGGCGTTTAGTTCCCATTCTACTTTTACAAGCTCCTTAAGTATTTTTGATAAGTCCTCGTTAGCCTTGCATTTTTAATAGGCGTTTGCCTCTATTAAAAAAGCTTAAGATAGCTGATATGACACAATTCTTCAATAGCTGCCGCTACTGTTTGTGCTATTTATCCAGTATAATACGTACAACAAGGTCTTTAAGTAAAAGGGGTTAGTAGAATGAATGCTTTTTCAGATCCAATTGCAGATTATATTCATTTTATTCGAGTAGAGCGTCAGTTGTCAGATAATACGCTGGCGTCGTATAAACGTGATTTAGATGAATACGCTATGTTTATACAAGAAAAACAACGTTTAAAATCATTCAATGAGGTGACACGCCAGCATATTCTGCTTCATTTAGAAGAATTACGTAAGCAAGGAAAAACAGCGCGAACAGTTGCCAGACATATTTCATCTATACGGTCATTTCATCAATTTTTATTACGGGATAAAGTGACTACGACCGATCCCACTGTTCATCTTGAAATGCCTCAAATCGAACAAAAGCTGCCAAAAGTACTCTCAATAGAAGAAATAGATGCATTAATTGCTGCACCAAATCGTCAGAAGCCACAAGGAATACGTGATGTGGCGATGTTGGAGTTACTTTATGCCTCAGGGATGCGAATTAGTGAGTTAATTGAACTGAATTTAGAGGATATTCATTTAACAATGGGATTTGTTCGAGTATTTGGTAAAGGCGGAAAGGAACGAATTATTCCGCTTGGAAAAGGTGCGATAAACGCTTGTACCAAATATTTAGAACGCGCGCGGTATGAATTACAAGGAAAATATCCAAAAACAGATGCGTTTTTTATAAATCAAAGAGGAAAACGTTTGACAAGACAAGGCTGCTGGAAACTTTTAAAGGAGCATGCGAAAGTAGCCAATATTCATCATGAGTTAACACCGCACGTACTTAGACATTCATTTGCAACACATCTAATCGAAAATGGGGCTGATTTGCGTGCGGTACAGGAAATGCTCGGTCACTCTGATATTTCAACAACGCAAATTTATACGCACGTAAGTAAAACAAGATTGTCCGAAGTTTATAAACAATTCCATCCGAGGGCATAAAAATAATGAATAAGTAAAAATTATAAGTAATTAAGAGGAAGATTTTAAAAAAATCTATATAGTCAGAGGTCCGACCTTTATTTCTGCTAGATTTTTGATAAAATGAAATTGTTGTAAAAGAGGAGGACAAAATTATTATGAAACCGTTTAAAAAAATACATGTGATCGTAATGGATTCAGTAGGTATTGGTGAAGCGCCAGATGCAGATAAATTTGGTGATGTAGGAGCAGATACTTTAGGTCATATTGCACAAAAAATGAATGGCTTAACTATGCCGACAATGGGCTCATTAGGATTATCAAATATTCGCGAACTACAAGGTATTAATAAAGTCGAAAAACCTGCAGCATACTATGGCATGATGCAAGAAGCTTCTGTAGGTAAAGATACAATGACAGGTCATTGGGAAATTATGGGTCTAAACATTGACAAACCATTTAAAGTCTACCCAGAAGGCTTCCCAGCTGAATTAATTGCAAAATTAGAAGAACGTACAGGTCGCAAAGTATTATGTAATTTACCTTATAGTGGAACAGCTGTTATTGAAGATTACGGAAAAGAGCATATGGAAACAGGCGCAATTATCGTCTATACATCTGCCGACCCTGTCTTACAAATTGCTGCTCATGAAAGCGTTGTACCACTTGAGGAGCTATATAAAATTTGTGAAATTGCTCGTGAGTTAACATTAGATCCTGAGTACTTAGTTGGTCGAGTGATTGCGCGTCCATTTATTGGAGAGCCAGGTAATTTTACTCGAACTTCAAACCGTCATGATTATGCATTAACACCATTTGGTCGCACTACTATGGCGGAAATGAAGGATGCAGGATTTGACGTCATCGCAATCGGAAAAATCTCTGATATTTTCAATGGTGATGGTGTAACAGATGCTATTCGTACAAAAAATAATACGGACGGCATGGATAAAATGGTGGAAGTAGCAAAACGTGATTTCCACGGATTAAGCTTCCTTAACTTAGTTGATTTCGATGCAAACTATGGTCACAGACGCGATCCAATTGGCTACGGTGAAGCATTAGAGGAGTTTGATCGCCGTTTACCAGAAGTAATGGAAGCATTAACAGCTGATGATTTGCTGATTATAACAGCGGATCATGGAAATGACCCGACATTCCCTGGAACAGATCATACACGTGAATATGTACCGCTTATTGTGTACTCACCACGTTTTAATGGTGGATCAGAACTTCCTTTACGTGAAACTTTTGCGGACATCGCAGCTACGGTAGCCGAAAACTTTGCTGTGAAAGCACCGGAGTTCGGAAAAAGCTTCTTGAGTGAATTGAAATAAAGGATTACCTGTTATATTAATTTAGATTAATAGATGTATGGAATCATACAAATATCGTTACTAATCAAGGTGATTTTTTAGTTTGGGTGATTTAGTAGTTGGAATACGCGCGGAGTACATTGTGTTGTCCTTTATCATAACGGAAAAAAGCGTATTCCAACAGCGCTTTATTATACATTTAAAGGTAATCAGCAAGCTTAATAAATTTATTCCTCGCAAAACATAGGAGGTACTTGCATGAATATTATTCAAATAATAGAGAAAAAGAAAAATAAAATAGCACTTAATGGTGATGAGATTAAGTATTTTGTCGAAAACTATACGAACGGTCTAATTCCAGATTATCAAATAAGTGCACTATTAATGGCGATTCGCCTGAATGGGATGACAGATGAAGAAACGTTTCTTTTGACGAAAGCAATGATTGAATCTGGTGATGTGATTGATTTATCATCTATAGACGGTTTTAAAATAGACAAACATTCAACTGGTGGGGTTGGCGACAAAGTTACTTTAATTGTGACACCAATTTTAGCGGCATTAGGTGTACCTGTTGCGAAATTTAGTGGTAGAGGGCTAGGAATTACTGGCGGTACGATTGATAAACTAGAGTCAATTAAAGGGTTGAAAACAGAGTTAACTTCAGAGGGATTTATCCGAAATGTAAATCAATATAAAATTGCAGTTGCTGGACAGACAGGTAACTTAGTGCCGGCAGATAAAAAATTGTATGCACTTCGAGATGTAACGGGCACTGTTGATTCAATACCGCTTATCGCTGCCTCTATCATGAGTAAGAAAATTGCTAGCGGGGCTGACGGAATTGTATTAGACGTAAAATGTGGATCAGGCGCATTTATGAAAACGTTTGAAGAAGCGAAAAAATTGGCAGAAACAATGACCGCTATTGGAGAAAGTTTAAATAGAAAAGTAGTTGCTCACATTAGTGATATGGATAATCCGCTTGGAAGAATGATAGGAAATAAATTAGAGGTAGTGGAAGCTTATGAACTTTTAAGTGGAAATATGGATAAAACACATGATGATTTACTAGATGAATGTGTGACAATTGCTTCTTTAATGTATGAATTAGCGAGTGGCTTAGCGTTTGAGGAAGCGAAAAAAGAAGTATTAACTGTATTATCTAATCAATCGGCATTAGAGAAATTCAAACAATTTATTGTAGCCCAAGGTGGCGATTTAGAAGATATAAAAATAAATAACACGCAATTTACTGTTGAAATCCGATCAGATAAAGCGGGTAAAGTGGAAAAAATTGATGCATTATCCATTGGTGAAGTATGTGTCGGATTAGGTGCTGGCCGACTAACAAAAGAAGATCAGCTTGATTTTGATGCAGGTGTAGAAATTGCACATAAAAAAGATGATGAAGTTCAAGTAAATTCTATTCTTGCTTATTTATATTCAAACAAAGAAATTTCTACTGAATTAATTCAAAAAGCAAAAGAAGCGTTTATCATCGAATAACAAAAGAAAAGCCAAATAGACTGCCCTATGATGGGAG
>DEQI01000368.1:7050-10835 GCA_002360295.1 Planococcaceae bacterium UBA3370 | reverse complement strand
AATATGGTAGAATAGTAGCGTTATTTTTGCTGTTCAAGGAAGGGAAAAATCCTTAGATAAATAAACTGCCGGATTAGATAAATAACTCGGCTAATTAGATAAATAATATCATACATTAGATAAATAATTAGAGAAATAAGATAAAAAATAGCCCGTTTCAAGCTAGTGAAGAGAAAGTATAAATTTTTTTGTAGTAATGGGCCATTATCAATACAAGGGGGCGTCTGAAAATAATTATAGATGCTCTTTTTTTTATGTTTAAAAAAAACAAATTTCTCCCATACTGGCTATAGAGATTTTGGCGTATTTACACTACTTATACCGAAACATCACTAGTTTTGTCAGTCGTAAAGGATACATCATCATCATGTAGAATTAGCGAATGACGAGGAGGCGAACTAAATGAATTATGATATTTCGATGTATACGGGTCAAATCGCAATCATCCGCTTATACGGAGAACTTGACCACCACGAAACCGAAAAAATACGCGCCCATATTTCTAAAACAATTTTACAAGGACAATTAAAGACGGTGATTTGGAACTTAACACATTTGCAATTTATGGATAGTTCCGGGATCGGATTAATACTCGGAAGAATGAGAGAGCTGCGTGCTGTAGATGGACAAACAATCATTTTAAATCCTTCTACGACAATGCAAAAAATATTTCAATTTTCCGGTCTTGCACCATATGTAATGAAGGCAGATGAACAAGAAGCAATACTGCATGTTAGGGGGATTGTAAATGGATAACGAAATGACATTATCATTTATCGCAAAAAGTGAGAATGAAAGCTTAGCAAGAATGGCTATAATGAGTTTTATTGCAGAGCTAGACCCAACAATAGATGAATTATCAGAAATTAAAACGATCATTTCTGAAGCAGTTTCCAATGCAATAATCCATGGCTATGAAGGGGATGAACGTGGCATTGTATCCATGCACGCAGTTCGTGCTGGCGATACGATTCAAGTAACGATTCAAGACTTTGGTCAAGGGATTGCTAACGTTGAACAAGCAATGGAGCCACTTTATACGTCAAAGGCAACACTCGAACGCTCAGGTATGGGTTTTACAATCATGGAAAGCTTTGCGGATGAGTTGGTTGTAGATTCAGTAGTTGGAGAAGGAACAAGCATTACCTTTACGAAAAAAATATCGTCTGTGCGCACACCAGTTATGTAAAGGGGAGGTGAGGACGATCGAACAGCCGTCTGATGTATTGTTAACGCAAGGTGAAATGCGTGAGCTAATTTTGCGCTCACAGCAAGGAGATATTGATGCAAGAAAACAAATGATTGAAGGAAATACGCGGCTAGTATGGTCGATTGTACAGCGTTTTTCTTCACGCGGTGTTGAATTAGAAGATCTATTTCAAATTGGCTGTATCGGCTTAATGAAATCGATCGATAAATTTGATTTAGCATATGAAGTGAAATTTTCTACTTATGCAGTACCGATGATTATTGGGGAAATACAGCGTTTTCTTCGAGATGATGGAATGGTGAAAGTAAGCCGTTCGATTCGTGAACTCAATTTCAAAATCCGACATGCAACAGATGATTATATGAAGACACATGAAAAGCCTCCTTCCATTTCAGAGCTGGCAGAGCACTTAGGGGTTACCCAAGATGAAATTTTAATTGCGGCAGATGCGATGAGGGACCCTGCATCATTACACGAACAACTTTTTGAAAACGATGGAGACTCCATCACATTAATGGATCAAATGCGTGATGAAAAATCACAGCTGCCTTTTGACTATATTCCGCTCAAGCAAATGTTAACGAAGCTTGATAAACGGGAACAATCCATTATTTATTTGCGTTATTTTGCAGATTTAACACAAACGGAAATTGCTGAACGTTTAGGAATTTCACAAGTACAAGTATCACGGCTTGAGAAAAAAATACTAGCTCAGCTGAAACGATGGATGGACGTAACAACTACGAAAAAGACGGTGAATAAATGACAAATAAGCTTTTTACAACTTTAGATGAAGCAGAACGTTTTTTAAAAGCGAAATTTGGTGTGGAAGAGTCTTTTGATGTATGTATTAAACGTGTATACATTAAAAACATGAAAGCCCTCGCTGTCTATATATCTGGTTTAGTGAATGGCGATATTTTAACGGAACTACTATCCGAATTACAATTTGAAGAAGATGAAGATATTCACGATGAAGAGGCCTATTTTTATGCCCATTTTAACTTCTATGGGACAGATGAAATGGAATCTATTGATGATTTTTTATTAGCCGTTTTAAGTGGTCGTATTGGGTTTATAACAGAGCATGGCTATTGCTACGGCACAGAATTCCGAAATTATCCAGGTCGCAATCCAGAAGAACCTGACAATGAAAAAGTAATTCGTGGTTCTCGTGATGGTTTTGCAGAAAATATTATTCAAAATGTGGCCCTTATACGTAGACGTATACGAAGTACAGAATTGCGTTTTCAAATGTTTCAAATATCAAATGTTGGAAAAACAGATGTGTCTCTTTGTTATATGAATGACATCGTGAATAGCGATCATCTAAACTGGGTTCGAGAGCGTTTTAAACAAATTGATCACGACGGATTAACGATGGCAGATAAATCGTTAGAAGAATGGCTCTTTAAGCAAAAATTTCATCCACTGCCATTCGTTCGTTATTCAGAAAGACCCGATATAGTTGCTGCTCATTTATTAGAAGGCCATATCGCGATCGTTGTAGACACGTCACCGTCAGTTATGCTAATGCCGGTGACGATGTTTCATTTATTGCAGCATGCAGAGGAGTATAGGCAAGCACCGTTAGTCGGTACAATCATGCGTTTATTACGTTATTTCGCTGTAGTTTTAAGTCTTGTCCTTTTACCTTTATGGTATTTACTTGCAAAAGATAGTCATTTGCTACCGGAAAAAATATCTTTTTTAGGTGTAGCTGAACCGTCAAATATACCGTTATTTTTGCAAATCATTATTGCTGATTTAGGGATTGAATATTTGCGTATTGCCGCAATTCATACACCGACCCCGCTTTCCACCGCAATGGGATTAATTGCTGGAATCATCATTGGGCAAATTGCGATTGACGTAGGACTATTTTCTAGCGAAGTGGTTTTGTATACCGCGATCACGGCTATATTTACTTTTGCTATTCCAAATTATGAGCTCAGTGTATCCATTAAAGTTTTCCGAATTTTATTACTTATTATGACTGCTCTTTTTGGAGTGGATGGATTTTTTATTGGATTGTTTCTTATTTTCTCGTATTTATGTTCGCTACGACCAATGCGAGTGCCATATATGTGGCCGCTTGTACCTTTTTTCCCAAAAGCATTCCTACGTGTCTTTATCCGATTCCCAATGACAGATGATGCGTTAAGACCCTATATTGTCGGGGCAAAACAGCGAAAACGTGTTTGAACGCACATTGCACACGTCTCTTTCCTATGTTAAAGTTCAACATATACTTATTTTTGTGACTTTTAAGATAATTCAGTTGCAATTGAATACGAGGAGAGAGGCTTATGCATTTATACGGAACACAAAGCATTAATGATGAAGGACATTTGGCGATTGGCGGAGTAGATACAGTAGATTTAGCAAAACAATATGGCACACCACTTTTTGTTTATGACACAGCGTTAATTCGTGAACGTGCACGAGGATTTATTGATACATTTCAAAAATTAGGTGTAAAAGCGGAAGTAGCCTATGCATCCAAAGCATTTTCATGTATAGCTGCCTATCAATTAGCGGAACAGGAAAATTTATCATTAGATGTTGTTTCTGG
>DEQI01000368.1:0-6984 GCA_002360295.1 Planococcaceae bacterium UBA3370 | reverse complement strand
AACAATAAATCGATGGCTGAATTAGAATTAGCATTTAATACAGGAATTGGTTGTATTGTTGTCGATAACTTTTACGAAATAGCACTATTAAAACAATTATCTGAAGAAAAAAATCAATCCATGCGTATTTTATTACGAGTAACGCCTGGTGTCGAAGCGCATACACATGATTTTATCACAACTGGTCAAGCGGATTCTAAATTTGGTTTTGATCTAGGCAATGGTCAAGCAGATCAAGCTTTTTCACAAGTAATAGATCACCAATATATACAGCTACTAGGATTGCATTGCCATATCGGTTCACAAATTTTTGAGACAGATGGCTTTAGCTTAGCAGCAGGTAAGCTTATGAAAAAAATTGGAGAATGGAAAGAAAAGCATAACTTTGAATGTTCAGTACTCAATTTAGGTGGTGGCTTTGGAATTCGTTACACGTCTGAAGATAAGCCACTTAATCCTCCTATTTATGTAGAAGAGATGATCAAAACAGTGCAACAGGAAGCGACTGAGCTAAAATTAGCAATGCCAGAGATTTGGATAGAACCAGGTCGCTCTCTTGTTGGGGATGCAGGTACATCTCTTTACACAATTGGTTCTCAAAAGACAGTACCAGGTGTACGTGAATACATTGCGGTAGATGGAGGTATGAGTGATAATATTCGCCCAGCTCTATATGATGCGAAATACGAGGCGATTCTAGCAAATAAGGCTAATGAGGCAAAGAACAGTACATACACTGTTGCTGGAAAGCTTTGTGAATCAGGAGATAAATTAATCATCGATGCTTCTTTACAACAGGCAAATGCTGGCGATATATTAGCTATGTTCTGTACGGGGGCATATGGTTATTCGATGGCTTCAAACTATAACCGAGTACCACGTCCGGCAGTTGTGTTTGTAGAGAATGGTCAACATCAATTAGTGATTAAACGCGAAAGTTATGAAAATATCGTACAAAATGATCTCCCGTTATCATTAAAAAAGGGTGAATAGTCGTTGAAGTTTTCAAAGGTAAAGTTATTAGCAGGGCTTTCTATTTTCTGTTTAGCGTGGGCCATTTTATATATTTTTGTGATCATTCCTATGTTTTTAGTTGACTAACGCTTGTAAATTTATGTCATTGCCTTTTTGGTTATCAATATGGTAGGATGTGCAATGATAGAAAATGAGGGAATGTTGACATGCTAGTAAGATATAAAAAAGCTCTAGAAAAAATTGCGATGGGTTTAATTTCATTAATGCCGCAAGAAAAAGATGTCAAGCGTTTAATGGAAACGATGCAGCAATATGAGCAAGATGAAAATTGGGTTTTATATTTGTGGAAAAAGGGAGAGGAATTCGTAGGAATTGTTGGTTTATTAGTGAATGATACAAATGCGACAATTCAGCATATTACGGTTATTCCATCTTATCGTGGGGAAGGGGTAGCGCTTGAAATGCTACAAGAGCTCCGAGATTCAGGACCCTATAAAACATTTCAAGGGAACGATGAAACAGCTTCTTTTTTACAAAAATATTTACCATTATTAACAGAAGACAATAAATAATTTTTTCAGTAGACAAAGTTAATCAAGACTTTGTCTACATTTATTATTAAAATAATGTAGTGACAGGGGCGGAGTAAATTGTTATTCCGCTCCTCCTTTTTTTGTTCGTTTCATTTTTATTTTCATTTCCCGTTCTGCAATAATCTCACTTCGGTCTCGAAGCATATGCTTATCCGTTAGAAAAGCTATATCGAATTTGGGTAGGTTTTGTATTTCACGAGCCACCACCGTTTGTAATTGATTATTTGTTATCACTAGCTGAAATGGAGAAAATGGTTCTGCCTCTTTGATTTTTTGCATGATGAGCCCCATATTTTCATATAATGCTCGCATATCGATGTTGTCAAAAAAGGGGCTAGTTCTATTTTTGTTGAATAATGTGAGCGCTTTGGATAAAGTACGTGAAGCTCCTTTGACATTTCCGCGTCGCCAATGATACATTGCAGTAGCGAGCTGTACGAAGCCGACAAGTGGGTGTTCTTTGTCACCAGGCGCTATTTTTTTCCAATATTCTTCTAACACCTCATGACATTCAAAATAATCTTGATTGCCATTGAAGTATGTACAAAAACGGATAAATAAGGGATGAAACGATGGGTGCATTGCTATCACCTTTCCTATATACTAATAACGTTAAATAATTATATAAATATTATATAGCAACCAAGACTTTTGGTAATGAACCTATATAAAATAATATTAAGAATCTCTACAAGAAATGACAGGTGGTAGAATTATGTCCTATGAAGTAAAATTAGATGCTTTTTCCGGACCACTCGACTTATTATTGCATTTAATTAATCGATTAGAAATAGATATATATGATATTCCTATGGCAGAGCTTACAGCGCAGTACATAAACCATATTCATGCCATGCAAGTACTTGAGCTGAATGAGGCAAGTGAATATTTAGTAATGGCCGCAACCCTACTTGCTATTAAAAGTAGAATGCTCCTGCCGATCCATGAAGGTGAAATGGATGATGCTGAAATTGAAATTGATGCACCCGATCCACGTGAAGAACTCGTAACACGATTAATAGAATATAAAAAATATAAAGAGGCTGCAGTAGAATTACAATCACTAGAAGCAGACCGGGCTCAAGTATATACACGACCGCCTACTGATTTATCGGAGTATATGCCGGATGAACAGCTAGCCTTATTTGACGCGAATGTAAATGTTTATGATATGCTCAGCGCTTTTCAAAAACTGTTACGTCGAAAGCAATTAAAAAAACCATTACAAACACGTATAGCTCGTCAGGAAATTTCGATAAAAGATCAGATGTTAGTAGTAGTTGACTCTCTGAAAAATTCAGGTGGACGTGCAAAATTTTCTGTACTATTCCCTTATGATGATAAACCGACGTTAATCGTAACATTTTTATCTTTACTCGAGCTAATGAAGCGCCAAGTTATTTTTGTAGAACAAGAGCGGAACTTCGAAGATTTTACAGTACTTTTACAAAAGGAGGACATAGGCGATGAACTCGAAGAATTTGATGAGTAAAATTGAGGCACTGTTATTTGTCGTAGGTGACGAAGGAATGACTGCCAAACAGCTTTCACAATATTTAGAAGTTGATATTATGGATATCGAAGCAGGACTAAGTGAGCTTGAAACGCAATATAATGAAAATGAAGCATGTAGTATTACCTTAAAACAGCTTGCTGGCTCATACCAATTAACAACAAAACCAGAAATGGCAGAAACAATCAAAAAATTAGTTGAAAATCCGACTAACCAAGTATTAACAGCAGCTTCTATTGAAGTGCTAGCCATTATTGCGTATAAACAACCTATTACGCGTATTGAAGTAGAAGATTTACGGGGGGTTAAAAGTGAAAAACCGATTCAAACATTAGTTTCTCGAGCGTTAATTCAGGAAGTTGGACGTGTTGAGGGAACGGGTAGAGCTATTTTGTATGGTACAACAAAAGAATTTTTAAATTATTTTGGACTAAAAGATATTAGTGAATTACCTCCATTACCAGAAATAGATCATGTAGAGGAAGAACAAGAAACCGATTTATTTTTAACGAAATTCCAAGAAGTATTTAATGAATAAAGGAGTGAACTTTTGAAAAAATGGCTGTTAGTCATTGTTTTATTATTACTCATGCTCCCGCAGCAGTCCGCTCAAGCAGCAGGACATGCATATGCAGTGATAGATGCCAAAACGGGGAGATTATTATCGGGCTCTAACGTATATGACGAACTCCCCATTGCCAGCTTAACAAAAATGTGGACTGCCCTTGTAGTAATAGAAAATAGTGATTTAAATGATGTGGTGACAATATCTGAACGTGCAGCACTTAGTGAAGGTTCATCTATTTATTTACAAGCAGGTAAAACGTATACCGTAGAAACGCTATTATACGGGCTCATGCTTCGTTCTGGAAATGATGCAGCCTATGCATTAGCAGAGCATGTAGGTGGATCGATAGATGGTTTTGTGTATTTAATGAATGAAAGGGCATTGTATGCAGGGTTAGCGAACACGAAGTTTACTAATCCATCTGGTTTGCATCATGAAGAACATTTATCAAGTGCTTACGACACAGCAAGAATGCTACAGCTTGCCATGAAAAATAAGACGTTTAAAAAAATTGCATCAACTGTCATTTATAACGGACAGTACAGTTGGAAAAATAAACATAAACTACTAACGCAAAATAATGGGGCTATTGCTGGAAAAACAGGTTTTACGAAAGTTGCAGGACGAACGCTAGCTACTTTTTTTGAAAAAGATGATAAACAAATTGTTGTCGTGACATTAAATGAATCAAATGATTGGCAAGTACATAGTGCTCTCGCAAATGAAGTGTATGAGAATTATGAGGAGCGTACAATTGTCAAAAAAGGGACGTATCGTGTCGCTGGAGAAAAAGTTATTGTGAAAGAACCGATCAAGCTACTTGCGACAAAAGAAGAAGTGAAGTCGTTCAGACATGTTGTTTATTTATCGACAAATCCAGCAACCAAAAATGCTACTTGGTATGTTTATGATGAAAATAAACCAATCTATTCTGTTCCTGTTGTAAGAAAATGAGATAGCTTAGGCTGTCTCATTTTTTATGTGAGGGGAAAGAAAGGGTGAGCTCAATGTGCATCTGCATTTCAGCATTTACTAGCCTTTCAGCGCTTGACGGGGCTAAACAGGTCGCTTCCGCTTTTCTATATGTTTAGCTGCAGCGCCCAGCCCCTCGAGGTCGCTTCAGACTATCAATCGAAAGCGGAAAAGATGCTTTCGTTTGCTAGCCTTCCAGCGCTTGACGGGGCTAAACAGGTCGCTTCCGCTTTTCTAATATGACAAAATTGTAGCTTTGCAGGATGATGGCTAGTTAATTTAAGTTGTTTCTCTTTAATATTAAGAGAAAGTATGCCATAATTTTGAACAGATTCAAGCGAAGGTAAATAATAGGTAGTAAACAGGTAATGCACTTTGAATTGCTTTTATTACATTTGCAGATTAGGCTAAATGTAAAATAATTCGTCAACATTTCATCGTACGAATGGGCAAACAAAATGAGTTATTGACGTATTGTTATTTATTTTTTGTCGCTACATTGTTTGGCAAGATTCATTTTGAAAATGAAGTTGTAGCAGCTTGTAAAAAATAAAAAAATCAATCAATGAGGTGAGCTTATGGAAAGATTACAAAAAGTCATTGCTTACGCGGGTATTGCATCACGCCGTAAAGCAGAACAGTTAATACTTGAAGGAAAGGTAAAAGTGAATGGTCAAGTTGTTAAAGAGCTTGGCACGAAAGTAAGTAATTCAGACACAGTCGAAGTAGAAGGGGTTAAGCTTGAAAAAGAGGATAAAGTATATTTCCTGCTTTATAAACCGAAAGGCTATATTTCAGCCGTTACCGATGACAAAGGTCGTAAAACAGTAACCGATATTTTCAAAAAACGTGTTCATCAACGTATTTTCCCTGTCGGACGTTTAGATTATGATACGACAGGTTTATTACTTTTAACGAATGATGGGGAGTTTTCTTATCAATTAACACACCCGAAATTCAAAATCGACAAAACGTATGTGGCTCGTGTAAAAGGGGTCCCTACAATAGAAGGTTTAAAAAAGCTGCAGCGCGGTATAAAACTAGAAGATGGCAAGACAGCTCCAGCAAAAGTAAGTATGACATCTTTTGATGAGCAAGCAGGAAAAGCGATTTGTGAAATTACCATTCATGAAGGGAAAAATCGCCAAGTGCGCCGCATGTTTGAGGCAATTGGTACGCCAGTTGTGAAATTAAAGCGCGAACGTTTTGCTTTCTTAGATTTAACTGGATTAAAACCTGGTGAATATCGAGAGTTAACAAAGCACGAAGTAAAGCTTCTCCGAGTACTTGCCGAAACTGGTAAAATTAATTAACACTTCAAACTTAGTGTAAATGTTCATAATTCATTCAAAAGTGTCAGCCAGTTTGAAAACGTTCTTTGATATAATAAGATTCGAGGATACGTTTTCGAGGAGGAGCATGTGCGTATATGGATAAAAAACAAAAAAGATCGCTTACTCGCGGAATAATTTTAGTTTTACTAGTTGTAGCAATCGCTTACACAGTCTATGCGACGACAACGAAAGACAAAGTGAAAGTGTTAAAAGAAGGTTCTCAAGCACCTGATTTTGAGCTTGTTGATTTAGATGGTAATACTCACCGACTATCTGATTATAAAGGACAAGGCGTATTTTTAAACTTCTGGGGAACGTGGTGTGAGCCTTGTAAAGAAGAAATGCCAGCTATGGATCGTCAATATTCTGTATATAAAAATAAAGGTGTCCAAATTTTGGCGGTAAATATTGCGCAATCGAATTTTGAAGTAGAAAAATTTATTAATAATCTGGATGTTCATTTTCCAGTCGCAATTGATAAAACGAAAAGCGTGATGACAGCTTATAATATTAGACCATTGCCAACGACCATATTAGTGAGTCCTGAAGGAAAAGTTCAAAAAATTATTACCGGCGAAATGACTGAACGACAAATCGCTTCTTATATGGAATCGATTAAGCCGGATTAGGAGTTTGCATGATGGAAAAAATCATATGTGCCTGTAATCACGAAAACCCGATAGGAACGAAGCTGTGTGAAAAGTGTGGTCGTCCTTTAACAGCAGAAGAACAAGAAAAGAAAATAGTTGACATGCGGTATGACGGTATTGCCATTCGGTCAAAAACACGTAATAAATCAATTATTGATAAAGTATGGAATTTTTTCTCGAGTGTAAAAGTAGGGGTTTCATTAATTATCATTACGTTAATAGCAGCTTCTATTGGAACAATCTTGCCGCAAGAATTTGCGGTACAGGTTGCTACCGAAGCTGAGAAAGCAACGTATTACAAAGATGTTTATGGCTGGTTCGGAACGCTTTATTATGAATTAGGTCTTGCGGATTTATATTCTTCCTGGTGGTTCCAAAT
>DEQI01000031.1 GCA_002360295.1 Planococcaceae bacterium UBA3370 | reverse complement strand
AAAAAAATCATTATGCTTCCTTATTTCCTATTTACAGGGATTTTAATGGAGCGTATGCACAAAATGCGTAATCAATTCGTAAACGACCATCCACATATTACAATCGAAATAGCTAATTATTTCGGCTATCATCCAAAACTTCAGCATGTTTTAATAGAGCGTGCAGAACAAGCGATGAATGGTACATCAACAGGTATGCAAGATCTTGAAAACTACCGCGAATATGCAAAAATACATGGCCCTGCACATCACCATCATCACCATGATCATAGTCATTAATAGATTTGTATCTTTTCTGCTAGAGGTGTCGACATGGCACCTCTTTTAGTATATATATAAAAGTAGTAAATCTAGGAGGGTGAACATGCTAACAATTGAACAGCAGGATCATTTACTCGTTATAAAAAGTACGCACCCTTATAAAGTATTAAGTTCCGCAATGATTAATCCTGGAATCGGCTATTATCAATATTTTGTTAATCGAACTGTACCAATCGATTATTACCCTCAGGACGCACTACTTGAATACATGCAGTTTTTACAAGAGGAGGATTTACCACTCCAAAATACGGTTGCTATGATGACAGCAGTGAGTCAACGCTTTGTTTTTATGAATCGGTATGAAGATGTAGATACGTCGATTTTTGTAGTCATTACAGCAGGTTTAGGGAATGCGGTCGATGTTACCCGTTCACATCAATATACATATGAACAAAAAATAGGCACAATCAATATATTTGTCTTTATAGATGCAAAATTGAGTGATGAAGCATTAATGCAAGCATACAGCTGTATTATAGAGGCGAAAACGAAAGTGCTAATGGAGCGACATGTAGTAGATGCTAAAAGCGAGACAATCGCGACGGGGACTTCAACAGATAGTACGGCCATTGCGGTCAGTGAGCAAGGAGAATTCCATTCATACGGAGGCTCGATTACTCGATTAGGGTCATTAATTGGTAAAGGTGTCGCACATACATTGAATGAGGCAATTAGTGACTATTTTGCTTATAAGCGAGGGGAAATTGTATGAACTTTCTAATAGCCATTATTGCCGTAATGTTAGACCGGATTGTTGGAGATCCGCGCTCTCTACCACATCCAGTTATGTGGATCGGAAAGCTGATTTCATGTTTTGAAAAACAATTTAATAATGGACATGCCCGTTACATAAAAGGACTTGTGACGAGTAGTTGCGTTGTTTTACTAGTAGGTATTGTTGTTTTTACAATAGTACAAATAAGTTCTTTGCTTTCTTTCTGGCTTTGGTTAATGGTTGAAATAATGCTTATTACCATTGCCATTGCACAAAAAAGTTTGAAGCAAGCTGCAATCGTTGTTTATGATGCGCTAAATGCGGGAGATATGACCGAAGCACGGACAAAACTAGGCTGGATTGTCGGACGAGATACAGACCATTTAGAGGAGCCGGAAATTGTTCGTGGTGTTGTTGAAACGGTATCAGAAAATACGAGCGATGGTGTTACTGCACCACTATTTTATGCACTGCTATTCGGAGCAACTGGCGCATGGATTTATAAAGCGATTAATACGCTGGATTCAATGATTGGCTACAAAAATGAGCGCTATATGGACTATGGTCGTTTTGCAGCGAAGCTCGATGATGTGGTCAATTTTGTGCCAAGTCGTATAACGGGGCTATTGATTGTACTATTTACGAAAAATGAAGGACCTTTTTCGCTAAAAGAGCGATTACGCAATTGGCTACAAGATGCAAAAAAACATCCAAGTCCAAACAGTGGGTATTTGGAAGCCGCGACCGCTTATCAATTAGGTATCCGTTTAGGTGGAGAAAATGTATACGGTGGCGTGACATCGTTTCGAGCTTATATGGGTGAACCCATTGTGACATTGCAAAAACAACATATTATCTACTCTGTACAGCAAATGTATCATGTGAGCATAGTCTTTACGCTTATGATGGGAGGAATACTTTATGCAATATCCGGCTCATGGAGCTAATCCAATGACATTATATGAAAAGCTCGGGCTTGATTTGCCTACACAAATCATTGACTTAAGTGAAAACGTTAATCACTTTGGCTATCCACAAAGTTTTTCTGCTGTTTGGCCTTCTTTATTGGAAAAAATCGCACATTATCCACATGAGGAGGCGGAGCCGTTCCGTTCCAAGCTTGCAAACTTACATCAAGTAAAGAAGGAACATATTGTTATCGGAAACGGAGCGGCCGAGCTATTAATGGCACTGTCCAAACTGTACGCGAATAACAAAGCAATCATCATAGAACCTTCATTTTCTGAATATGCCCGAACATTGCAACAGCAAAATACACAAATCATCTCAATCATTGTCGATGAAATGGAGACCTATTCACTCCCAATAGAAAAAATAAAAGAAGCGATGATAGAAGCGAGCGTTATTTATTTATGCAATCCAAATAACCCGACTGGTGTTGTGATTCAAAAGGAACTACTCACTGAAATCATCACTTATGGCCAACAAGTTCATTGTGATGTTGTAGTTGATGAAGCATTTATGGATTGGACAGATGAGTCGGAATCTGTCCTTGATTTAATCGATATGTATCCTCATTTATTTGTTATGCGCTCGATGACGAAAATGTATAGTATGGCTGGTGTTCGCTTAGGTTATTGTCTTTCCCAACAAGCAGTACGATTAAAGAAAAATTTGCCTCATTGGAATGTTAGTGGACTAGCCATAGAGCTTGGGTTACAGGCTCTTGAAGAAGAGCTTTTCTGTGAAAAATCTAGACAATATGCAAACGAAATGCGTGACAACATGACTCGATTTTTAGAAAGCAGAGGATGTATGGTGACGCAAAGTCAAACAAATTACCTTGCTTTTCGGTTACCCCAAAATAGGGATGCAGCTGATTTTTATTTTTACTTATTAAAAGAAGGGATCGTTCTTCGTCATACGCAAAATTTCAAAGGCATGGATGGCCAATGGTTCCGTATAGCATTAAAAGACGAATGGAAAATGGAGCTATTTAAAGGGAAGTTTTTAAACTATGCAAACAATCATTTATCTCGTTAGACACGGAGAAACAGAGTGGAATAGACAGAGGATATTGCAGGGCTGGAAAGATTCTCCTTTAACTGAAGAAGGTAAAAAAGCGGCATTGGCCTTGCAGCAAGAATTAGAGGAAGTGGAGTTTGACTATGTCTTTGCGAGTGATTTAGGGCGTGCGATCGAAACAGCAAAGCTAATTGCTCCCAATAAACTTATTCAGCAAGACGCGCGGTTACGGGAAATCTTTTTAGGCGAGTGGCAAGGACAACAAATAAATAGACTCCAACAAACTAGGCCCTATCAAACGTATATACACGCACCACATCTTTTTAAACCAACTAATCAAGAGTCCTTTACAAGTGTGACAAAAAGAATGAAGCAATGTTTAGAGGATATAAGTGTTAGCAGGGGAAATCTACTTGTTGTGTCTCATGGTGTAGCCATCATGTGTCTATTAGCACATATTAAAGAATTACCCCTTGCGCAGCTATGGGATGGTGGCATTGTAAAAGGCGCTACAGCAATTCGTTTACAATGGAATGAAGGGCGTATAAAGATATTAAAAGATGAAGTACCTAGTTAAGAATAAAGAGGATATTATGTTCAATAAATGAGCATATATCCTCTTTTTCATTCATATTAGATTTAGTTAATTGCTTGGTAATGAAGTGTTCCTGATGGATACATATTTTCACTATGAGGGTGCTTTCATTACAGAGTCTTGAGCTGCTAAGACGGCTCTTTTTTTATTGTGTGAATGAAGCGATTAGTAAAAAGGGTTTTGGCTAGACCTGTAGAATTATACCAATGTAGAAAACTGTGAATTTGGAAATATATATGTGTGTTATCGCATTGAATTTTGAGTACTGTTTCAACTTTGTTTTATTATTTATCATCAGTGAAATTAGAGTTGTGAACGGGTGTATTACTTCAAGAAGAAGTGAAATAGTTTAGTCGAAGAAAAAATTAGGACAAGGAGGTTAACTATGTTCATCCCTACTAATGTACGAACTTCTGGTGCTTATGTTTTATATAAAGGATTATTTGTATTTCAAGTTGGTCCAACAAAAGAAGGCGACAAACTTGGAGTAGTCAGATTAGGAGGGCATCGAGAGGGGAATGAAACAGCGTTGGAGACAGCAAAACGTGAAGTTTTTGAAGAAGCTCAAGTAGAAATGATCCCCTTTAATCCTAATACGACATTTTCCCTTAGTGAGTGGAACGAGGAACCTACTAAAGTTAATATAGATGAACCCGTTGTACCTATTCTAATGAAGGGCAATGAAGAATCTTCTTATTCAATCATGTATTTATCTAATACATTAACTCTACCAGCTCCATCTTCCGAATCAAAAGGATTATTATTGCTTTCCCCAGAGAATGTACAATTTATTTGCCAAAAGAAAATAACTTTAATTGATTATCAAAAAATGGGTGGAGTTTCTATATTAAAAACAGAAATAGATAAGAATTTAATCCTACAACCATTTCCTCAATTATTATTTCTTTCACGATTATTAAATGAAGAAACCGAGCTAATGGAACACTTTATTAATACATCCTTTTTCGAGTAATAGAGTGCGATTGTTCAATAAGAGCAGTCGCTTAGTTGAAGATGGATAAATATTATTATTCATTGATAGGGATAAAATAATTAACAATTGTGTTTAAATATGTTTAGTCGGAATTTTAGGAGGGATTAATAGTGGACCAAAAACAATCAGCTCAAGAGATTTATAATGTAGCCCATCTAAATGGTGAATTTAAGTTAAGATCAGGACTCATATCAAACGAGTATTTTGATAAATATTTATTTGAATCGAATCCAACACTTTTGCAAGAGATCGCAAACCAACTGTCTCAATTAATACCAGCGGGTACTGAAGTTTTGGCTGGCTTAGAAATGGGGGGTATTCCAATTGCGACAGCATTATCATTAAAAACAGGAATTCCAGTTGTATTTGTTAGAAAAGAAGCAAAATCTTATGGGACATGTAAACTAGCTGAAGGTATTGATATTCAAAATAAAAATGTTTGTATAATCGAGGATGTTGTAACTACCGGTGGACAAATTATACTAAGTGCAGAAGATTTAAAAAAAGTTGGTGCAAAAGTAAAAAATGTGTTATGTGTAATCGACAGAAATCAGTCAGGTAAAGAAAACTTACTCGAAGCACAATTGCTATTACACTCGCTACTGACAATGGAAGATTTACTCCCAGTTACAAAATAAAATACGTATAAAATAGTTTTTCTCATGTAGGTAACTTAGGCGTTGATCCAAGAAGGGATGGACGCTATTTTTATACTGCGGCCTTTAAAGGTCAGGATAATTCTCTTTTTATTAATACAGTTTTTGTTAATGGCACGGTAGGAATATCACGAAATTTTGAATGAAGAAGGGCATAAAATGATGAATGAATTAGCCAAATACAGCAGAGGAAGTTTAAAAGCTGACTGTAGTAAATGCTTTGGACTTTGCTGTACAGCACTTAATATTGTAGCATCTAGTGATTTTGCCATTAATAAACCAGCAGAAACACCCTGTCCGAATTTACAAACAGATTACTTGTGTAAAATTCATAAGGATTTAAGCAATAAAGGATTTAGGGGATGCACAGTGTTCGACTGTTTAGGTGCAGGTCAAAAAGTTTCTCAGGGTACTTTTAATGGACAAAGTTGGAAGGAGAATCCTCCTATCGCCAATAAAATGTTTCGTGTATTTCCAATCATGGAACAGCTTTATGAAATGATTGCATTTATTGCAGAAGCATTAACTTATCGTATTTCACCTGCATTACAGAATAAATTAAAGAAGCAATTAGAGGAGCTACAAGGCTTGACTGATCAGGATGCTGATAGTTTATTATCACTAAATATTTTGAGATGTCGATTACCAGTAAACGAGTTACTACTTGAAACAAGTGACTTTATCAGAAATGAGCTCAGTTCTAAGGTTTTTAAAATAAAGAAAAAAAACTATAGAGGTGTTGATTGGGTTGGTAAGAATGTAAAAGGAAAGGATTTAAGAACGGCTGATTTTAGAGGGGCGTATTTAATTGCTGCGGATTTGCGAAATGCAGATTTAAGAGGTGTTGATTTTATCGGAGCTGATTTACGTGATGTCAATTTGGGTGGGGCAAATCTTTCCACAAGTATGTTTTTAACTCAAATGCAAATCAATTCAGCTAAAGGTAATCATCAAACAGTATTGCCCCCGCATATACAAAGACCTTCTCACTGGATTAACGAAGATTACTAAATTTGATTTTTATTGGATCTGCGGTAACAAGAAAACGAATAGGGCTATTTATGAATTTTAACTAAAGTATAATTGAATTTTACCAATATCAAAAAGGGGGAAGTCTCGCAATAACTTTTAGACGTCCCCTAACTTCTTACACTTTTTCAGTTGTTAATAGCGTACCTGCAATATGAATAGCTTCTTGCATTTGTACACGTAATTCCTCAGCGATTTCAGCAATAGTTTGGGTATTTTTTACGCTCCCAACCCCTTGTCCTGCCGACCAAATATCTTTCCAAGCTTTTGCATCGGTCATTACAGAAAAATCTAGCTTTCCTTTCGATTGCAATTTCGCCGGATCAAAACCATTTTTAATAATCGAAGGAATTAAATAATTCGCATTTACACCACTAAAGGCGTCCGTATAAATGATATCCTCAATGCCGCTTCCAATGACCATCTTTTTAAAATCATCTGTCGTATTTCCTTCAGTAGCCGTCAAGAAACGTGTTCCCATATAAGCATAATCAGCGCCCATTAAACGAGCTGCCACTATGTCAGCTCCAGTAGAAATGGTTCCAGCTAAACAAATCGTTCCTTTAAAGAACGATCGAACTTCTAAAATAAAGGCAAAGGGATTCAATGTTCCGCCATGACCACCAGCTCCAGCTGTTACAAGAACGAGCCCATCTACTCCAGCTA
>DEQI01000304.1:18714-25560 GCA_002360295.1 Planococcaceae bacterium UBA3370 | reverse complement strand
TTCATTTCACGTGCTTCTTTTAATCCACGTTTCACAATTTCAGTAAATACTTCTTCATCACGGTCAAGCGTAATCCCTATAATACGTTCTGCCGCTGTTAAAGCTAGCTCTAAAATCACGAACTCTTGGTCTTCTAAATATTGTTGCGCATTTTTTTCCGCATGGACGATTGTTTCATTTGCTATCGTTAAAGATTCAGCCATATTCGCATTGGCTTTTTGTAACCCTTCTTCGTAACCGCTAGCAAATCCCTCGTCATAAGCTTGTTGCTGAAGAACGAGTTTTTCTTGCTCCCACGCGACTTTTTGTTCTTCTATTGCCTGTAACTGCTCTGCACGCAATTGCTCTATTTGCTCGCGTTCTTTAGCAATTTGCTGCTGTGCTTCAGCCAGTAAACCATCACGCTCTGCTAAAATGTCCTCTAGCGTTATTTCAGGCTGTGCTACTTTTTCTTCACCTGGCGTGTCACCAAAGTTTAGTTGAAACATATCTTTAATTTCGATTTTCACTACTTTTTGTTCATCTAATGGCTCTGTTTGCATGGAGCGGATGATTCTAGACAATGACGTCATCTCCTCCACCACGCGCGATGATGATTTCACCTGCATCTTCTAATCGGCGGATAACCGCTACAATTCGAGATTGTGCTTCCTCCACATCACGTAAACGAACTGGACCCATAATTTCCATTTCTTCTTTAAATGTATCTGCCATACGTTGTGACATATTGCGGAAGATAATGTCTTTTACTTCTTCAGATGAAACTTTCATCGATAATAATAAATCTTCATTTTCACAGTCTCGAATAACACGTTGAATCGAACGATTGTCGAGTGTAACAATATCCTCGAATACAAACATACGCTTCTTAATTTCCTCTGCCAACTCTGGATCTTGAATTTCAAGCGCATCAAGTATTGTTTTCTCCGTTTGACGGTCTACGCCATTCAGTACTTCAACGACTGCATCTACTCCACCTGTTTCAGTGTAATCCTGCGTTACTGTAGAAGATAGCTTTCTTTCTAATACAGATTCAATTTCACTAATTACTTCAGGTGATGTAGAGTCCATTACCGCAATACGTTTTGCAATATCTGCTTGCACTTCTTGTGGTAAGGATGAAAGAATAACCCCCGCTTGCCCTGGCTCTAAATAAGAAAGAATAAGGGCAATTGTTTGCGGGTGTTCATTTTGAATAAAGTTAAAAATTTGCGCTGGATCAGCTTTACGTGCAAAATCGAAAGGGCGCACTTGTAAGGAAGATGTTAATCGATTTAATATCGCTTGTGCTTGATCCGTCCCTAATGCCTTTTCAAGTACTGTTTTCGCGTAACCGATACCACCTTGCGTAATATAATCTTGCGCTAATGCAATATTGTGGAACTCTTCAATAATTTCTTCTTTTACACTAGCTTCGACTTTTTTTACACCAGAAATTTCCAAAGTCAGTCTTTCGATTTCCTCTTCACTTAAATGTTTATAAACAGAAGCCGAAACTTCAGGTCCTAGAGAAATTAAAAGTAGAGCTGCTTTTTGCTTACCTGTTAGTTCTTTATCTTTCTTGGACACAGCCGATCCTCCTATTAGTCTTCAGCAATCCAACTACGTAGCAATTTAGCAAAATCATCCGGCTTTTCTTTAGCCATTTTTTCTAATTGCTTGCGGCGTATTGTTGCTTCCGTTTCTTTTTCTTCAGCAATATCTTCTACGATTAATTCTTGTTGTTGCTCAATAATACTTAGCTCTTCTTCTTGTTTTTGACGTTTACGAGAACGTAAAATAAAGATTACTAATAAAGCAATGGCTACGACTAAAACGCCACCAATTACCCATACCCACCAAGGAATAATCGATGCTCCCGGCGAATTTGTTGCTTCTTTCCCATGGAACTCTTGTACAGAAACGACAATTTTTTCTCTCGCTTCTTCATCAGTTAAATTCCCAGCTGCTTCTTTGTCGATAGAAGTACGAACAATCGTTGATAATATTTGCTCAATATCTGAACGTACACTTTCTGGAAGTGTTGAAGCATCGTTTGGTGTTGGGGGTTCCACCATTACTTGAATACCAATATCACGAATTTTATAAGGACTTTCTTGAATTTGACGACTGATACGGTTGACATCATTATTAAATGTTTCTTCAACACGTTCGTAGTCCCCATCACCTGTAGTTCCTTCTTGATAATCAGTGAAATTGTCAGTTATATTTTCTGCCTCAGGTGTTCCTGCAGCATTGGCTCCTGAACCTGAATAAGACTCCGTAATACGTTGTAGGCTAATCGCAATCCCTTCCATATTTTCTTCATCTACAGGCTGAACTAAATTTTCTTCACGATTTTCTTGTTTAAAGTCAATATCAGTTGTAATCGAAACAACGACCTTGTCCTCACCCATTAATGTACCTAACATATTTTGTACTTGGCGTTGTAAGTCACGTTCGATTGTTTTCTTTACTTGCATTTGACCATCTACAGAGCCGATCGAGTTGCTCCCACTTTGGGCGGCATCAAGATCAAAATACTCCGCATATTGATTCGAAATTCTAATATTATCCGTGCTTAAATTCGGAATACTTTTTTCAACTAAATTATAAAGTGTTTTAATTTGCTCATCTGTGAATTGATGACCAGGTTCTGTATCTAAAATAACTGCCACACTCGACTCTTGTGTAGACTCCTTTAAAAAGACTGATTCCTCAGGCATCGAAATCATAACTTGTGCATCTCTAACACCTTGTATTTTCTTTATTAAGTTTGCCAATTCAGTTTGTAATGCAGCCAGCTTAATTACGTTAAATTCATTATCCGTCATCCCAAAACCTGCGTTAGTCGTAAAGAACGAGTTGTTAATTGCACCTGTTTCCGGATAGCCTTGTGCTGCTAATGAAACCGTTAATGCATCAACCTGATCTTCTGGAACTAGAATATTCGTACCGCCTGGCGCAATTTCGTATGTAGTACCTTGTGCGTCTAATACTTCTTTAATTTTCCCTACTTCCGTAGTTGAAATTTCAGTAAAGAGCGGCACCATATTTGTTTTTGTAGAAAAGTATGTAATAACACCTGCTAAAGCGATGATCGCTACAAGTGTGCCAATTATTGCGCCTTTTTGATTTTTTGTTCGACTCGACCAAAAATTAGCCGAATCGGTTTTTACTTTCGTCAGTCGTTCATTCATTATGAATCCTCCGGTAATAGTGAATGCTGCAATATGTTTGGATTCGCTTTAACCGTTAATTATACACTCATCCGCATAATTTCTTGGTATGCTTCCACCGCTTTATTTCGAATTTCCATCGTCGCATTTAACGTAATACTTGCCTTTTGAGCAGTGATCATTACGTCGAAAAGTTCTACATCTTCACCATTAATTAGTTTTTCTGTTTTTACATCCGATTGAACTTGTTGATCATTGACTTCTAAAATCGCATTTTTTAATGTTGTTGCAAAGCTTTGTTGTGCTTCGTACGGTGTAGCAGAAACTTTATTGCTCGTTTCATTCACTAGTTGTGGTGTATTCATCATAGATACTGAACTAATTGCCATTATCAATCACCTGTTCTTTCTCCATATTATTTACCGATTTCCAACGCCTTCGTTAACATCGATTTATTGGCATTAAAAACTGTTATATTTGCCTCATATGAACGGGTAGCAGAAATTAAGTCGACCATCTCTTCCAATGGATCCACATTTGGCATACTTACATAACCTTCTTCATTCGCATCAATATGCGTTGGGTCATAAACTAACTTAAATGGCGTTTCCGTGTCCTCATTGATTTTCGCCACTTTAACGCCATTTCCAACCTGTTCTTTTGATGTTTTACCCATTGCTACATTCAGGAAATTTGAAAATTGCCCTTCTTGAGCAGCTAGTGTAACTGTTTTACGTCGATACGGCTCCCATTCACCGTTTACTTGTTTCGCACGCGTTGTGTCTACATTCGCCATATTAGAAGAAATAACATCCATGCGTAAACGCTGTGCGGTTAAAGCTGATGCAGTCGTATTCATACTATGAAATATTGTCACCTATTTTCCTCCTTTAATTACAGTGTTCAGTGTATTTAACTTACCATTTACTCGTTCAATTAAAGCATTATAATAAATCGTGTTTTCTGCTAATTCTGCTTGCTCTGCGTCCATATTGACTCCATTGCCGTTGTGGCGTGCACGGAAATCACTATAGCTAAATACACCCGGTGTCGATTGTTTAATAGAGAACTCATAATGTCTACTATCATTTCGATTAGCAGTAATGGTTGACTGCTCCGCATCCGCCAACATTTGCTTAAAACTGACATCTTTCGCTTTGTAGTTCGGCGTATCGACATTCGCGATATTGTTCGCTATTGCTTTATTTTTTAATGCTGCATAATGTAATCCATTTTCCAGGCTACTAATAGTCCCACCAAACAAGTCCATTCCATTCACCTCTTTTTATGTAAAATACTAACATCACCCAAAACAAACTCAATAGTCTAATTGTAATTAAGATAATTCCTAGTGTCTATTGTCTTTTGGCTCTTTTTAATAGTAGATAGGCACTATTTTTCGAGCCAAAATTACTACTTAATACAAAATCTCTGGGATTCTACGAAATATGAACATTTTTTGACAACTCTATTTGAAGTGAATTCATAGTATTTTATAATCATTATTAAAAAATTATTATTAAAAAATAACTAAATCTAATGCCATTATATAAATACTTTATATCTAAAATAAGAAATCTAAAATGAGAGCTAAAACACCACCTTTTGCACTACATAGATAGTGTTAACTCCCGTACATTCTTTCGACCACATTCGTTTGACTGGAAAAAAGAAAGTTACTAGACGAAAGACATAGTGACAAAGAAGTTATCTGAGGAGACTTAATGCTAGAGCTAGACAACACGCAAACTTCTAAAATGTATATGTCCACAAAAAGAACTGCCCTATAAGTTATTACTTACGGGACAGCTCCACTACGAATGACTATTTCATTTTAATTTCTGCTAATGCAGGTAAAAATTTATCGTTTAAGACTTTAATGTAAGTACCTTTCATACCTAAAGAACGCGATTCAATTACACCCGCAGATTCTAACTTACGAAGTGCGTTTACAATAACAGATCGTGTAATACCTACGCGGTCTGCAATTTTAGACGCTACAAGTAATCCTTCACTACCATCAAGTTCTTCAAAAATGTGCTCAATTGCTTCTAATTCTGAATATGATAATGAGTTAATAGCCATTTGAACAACTGCTTTTGAACGTGCTTCTTCTTCAATTTCTTCTGATTTTTCTCGTAAAATTTCCATACCTACCACAGTAGCGCCGTATTCAGCTAAAATTAAATCATCATCTTTAAATTCTTTATTAATACGAGCAAGCATTAAAGTACCTAGACGTTCACCACCACCGATAATTGGAACGATTGTCGTTAAACCTGCTGCGAATAAATCTTTATTTTCTACAGGGAACACTGTATATTGACTGTTTACATCAATGTTAGGAGATGTTTCAGTAATATTGAATAAGCTATTTGTATATTCAACTGGGAATTGACGCTCTTCAAACATTTTTTTAATGCGGTCATTGTCAATTTGTTGATGAATTGAAATGCCTAAAAGCTTCCCTTTACGGCTTACGATGAATACGTTGGAATCAATAATATCTCCTAAAGTATCGGCCATTTCTTTGAAGTTTACAGGCTTACCTGCAGAAGCTTGAAGCATTGCGTTAATTTTTCTTGTTTTATCTAATAAATTCATTTATATGATCCTCCTAAAGGCTGTTACCATGTTTACTTAATATTCTAAAGGTTTTTGCAATTTATACAAACTAAATATACTTTAATTATAAGATAAATTGTGACAAATCTTTGTTTTTCACAATTGAACCTAATTTCTGTTCGACATAAGCTGGTGTAATGTCGATATGCGCCGGAGCAATTTCAGGCGCTTCAAATGATAGCTCTTCCAGTATACGCTCTAAAATTGTATGCAAACGTCTCGCACCAATATTATCAGTTTCCTGGTTGACCTCTGTTGCAATTTCCGCAATACGCTCAATCGCTTCATCTGTGAAGTTAATTGTGATCCCCTCTGTTTCAAGAAGTGCTTTGTATTGCAAAATTAATGATTGGTCAGGCTCTTTTAAAATACGTACGAAATCATCTTTTGTTAGTTTTTCAAGCTCCACTCGAATCGGGAAACGACCTTGTAATTCTGGAATTAAATCACTTGGCTTTGAAATATGAAAAGCACCGGCAGCAATAAATAACATATAATCTGTTTTTACTGGTCCGTATTTCGTAGTCACCGTAGAGCCTTCGACAATTGGTAGTATATCACGTTGTACGCCTTCACGAGATACACTTGCCGACGATGTGTTATTTTTACTTGCAATTTTATCAATCTCGTCTATAAAAATAATACCCGATTGTTCTGCTCTTTCAATAGCTTCAGTAGCTAACTGATCCATATCGATTAGTTTGTTCGCTTCTTCAATCGTTAAAATACGACGCGCATCTTTTACCTGTACTTTACGTTTTTTAGTTTTTTTCGGCATTAAATTTGAAAACATTTCTTGCATACCGCTTGCCTGTAAATCCATTCCTGGCATATCAATCATTGGCATACTTTGCTCTGTTACTTCTATTGTAACCCACTGATTTTCTAACTTTCCGGCTTTTAAATCTACGGCAATTTGAGAACGTCTTGAGCGAACTTCCTCTTCTTCTTGAGAATGATCAGCTTGCGCAGGTTCTGGCTTTTGACCAAATAACATTTCAAAAGGATTTTGTTGTAGTTTTGCTTTCATTTTTGATGGTACTAGTAACTTGACAATGGCTTC
>DEQI01000304.1:15029-18632 GCA_002360295.1 Planococcaceae bacterium UBA3370 | reverse complement strand
TCACGTACCATCGATTCAACATCACGGCCAACATACCCTACTTCCGTAAATTTTGTAGCCTCCACTTTAACAAATGGCGCATTTGTTAATTTGGCAATTCTCCGTGCAATTTCAGTTTTCCCAACACCAGTTGGACCAATCATTAAAATGTTCTTAGGAATGACTTCATTTTTCAGTTCTTCATTTAGTAATGAACGACGATAGCGATTTCTTAATGCCACAGCAACAGCTCGTTTAGCTTCATTTTGCCCCACAATGTGGCGATTTAAATGCTCAGTAATTTGTCTTGGCGTTAAATTATTTGTCATTACAGCGCCTCCACGATTATATTATGGTTTGTATAGACACATATATCCGCTGCAGTCGTTAATGCAGCCTCCGCAATTTCTTTTGCTGATAAATGTTCACCGGCATGTTTTTTCAAAGCGCGCCCTGCAGATAGTGCGTAATTTCCTCCTGAGCCAATAGCTAAAATACCGTCGTCTGGCTCGATGACTTCACCCGTACCCGAAACGAGTAATAATGTCGTTTGATCCATAACTAAAAGCATTGCCTCTAATTGACGGAGCATTTTGTCGCCTCTCCACTGCTTGGCAACTTCTACAGCAGCTCGTTGCAAATTACCGTTATATTCGATTAATTTTGATTCAAACATTTCAAATAGTGTAAATGCATCAGCAACTGATCCTGCAAAACCAGCTAAAACTTTGCCATTAAACAGACGTCTGACCTTTCTTGCAGTATGTTTCATTACTACTGCATTCCCAAGTGTTACTTGACCATCACCAGCCATCGCACAGTTACCGTTATGATGAATAGCAAAAATGGTTGTTGCATGTATTTGCCCCATTCATATTCCTCCTTAAGCTCTCGGATGAGAATTCATATACGTATTCCTAAGATGTTCCTTTGTTACATGCGTATAAACTTGTGTTGAAGAAAGATGTGAATGTCCTAACAATTCCTGTACTGTTCGCATATCCGCACCATTATTTAATAAATGTGTCGCAAAACTATGGCGTAACATATGCGGGTAAATTTTCGTATGCAAACTTGCCGTTTCAATCATCTCACTTAAGATATGACGCACCCCTCTTGGTGTAAGTTCGCCACCTCGCATATTAACAAATACATGATGATGATTTTTATTCTTCATTAAATGGGGTCTAGCCTCATTTATATACTTTGTTAATGCATTATGGGCAAATTCACCAAAAGGTATAATTCTTTCTTTACGACCTTTCCCCATCACACGTACGATTGAATAATAAAAATCTATTTGAGATAACTCAAGTGATGTACATTCACTCACACGCATACCTGTTGCATATAACAACTCAAGAAGTGCCATATTGCGCATTGCTTTCATATCGTCCCCGGCATTCGCTTCAAAAAGACGTGCGAGCTCTTCCTCATAAAAAAAGTTTGGAAGTCGCTCCTCTTTTTTAGGGTGATACAAAGATCTAAATGGCGCGTCGTCCAACTGAAATTCCCTATTTAAAAATCGAAAAAAAGAGCGTATGGATGAAATTTTTCTCGATATTGAAGTTCTTGCTTTCTTTTCATCATAAAGCTTTGTTACGTACAAGCGGGCATGGATATATTCCACATTAGATAAATCCTTTACTCCTTCAGCTTCTAAAAAAGCTAAAAAGTGACGAATATCATACTCGTACTCCCGCACGGTATGTAATGAGAAATTTTTCTCCAGTTGAACATAGCGAATAAACTGTTCTAATGCTTCGTAAGGTTGATTCATCATAATGCCACCCCTTCCCTCTTACACAGTACCGTTTGACACAAAGTTAATGTTAAGGTATTAAACATTACAGACTACACCTGCATAATAAAACACACATTATGACACTATACCTATACAAGAAATTTATCAAGTAAAAAATGTGTAAATACTATAAAAGGTTTATTTTCTTTCTAATGTTCCATGAAAAAAACGTTGTAAAAGAAAAGCCTCTAAAATTATATCAATTTTGAGAGGCTTTTCGCAATTAAATTGTATGTGAATTCTTAAAATTCCGAATTGTTTCCAATGCGCGATTCGCATGTCTTTCTGCTCGTTCTACTTTCGATTTAATACGTTCTCCTAAATCAGGGAATAAGCCGAAGTTAACATTCATCGGTTGGAAATTTTTCGATTCAGCTTCTGTAATATAACGTGCCATTGAACCAAGAGCTGTTTCTTCTGGGAAGTATAATAACTCTTCCCCTTTTGCAAGGCGCGCAGCGTTAATACCTGCAATTAAACCACTTCCTGCTGATTCTACATATCCTTCTACACCTGTCATTTGACCTGCAAAGAAAATATTTGGATTAGAACGCAATTGATACGTCTTATTTAGAACCTTTGGAGAGTTAATGAACGTATTCCGGTGCATAACGCCATAACGGACAATTTCCACATTTTCTAATCCAGGTATTAGCTGAAGCACTTCTTTTTGCGGACCCCATTTTAAGTGCGTTTGGAACCCAACAATATTATACAAAGTACCTGCCGCATCATCTTGACGTAATTGTACAACTGCATATGGACGTTTACCTGTTTTTGGATCTTCAAGACCTACAGGTTTCATTGGACCAAATAACATCGTTTTTTCGCCACGTGCGGCCATTACTTCTATCGGCATACACCCTTCAAAGTAAATTTCCTTTTCAAATTCTTTTAATGGCACAACTTCTGCTTCAATTAAAGCTTTACGGAAGCGGTCGAATTCCTCTTTTGTCATTGGGCAATTCAAGTAGGCTGCTTCACCTTTATCATAACGAGACTTCAAATACACTTTGTCCATGTCGATTGAATCTTTTTCAATAATAGGTGCGGCTGCATCATAGAAATATAAATAATCTTCACCCGTCAAGCCTTGAATTTTTTCCGCCAATGCTTTTGAAGTTAAAGGACCCGTTGCAATAACTGTGATGCCTTCTGGAATTTCAGTTACTTCTTCGTGAATCACCTCTACTAATGGGTGATTTTTTACAGCTTCAGTCACATATCCTGCAAATTCATGTCGATCTACTGCAAGGGCTCCTCCAGCAGGAACTGAGCAATTATCCGCAGCTTTCATAATCACCGAATCAAGGAGGCGCATTTCTTCTTTTATAACACCTACCGCATTCGTCAACGTGTTTGCACGTAATGAGTTCGAGCAAACAAGCTCGGCAAACTTATCTGTATGATGAGCGGGTGTTTGTTTGACAGGACGCATTTCGTAAAGACGAACCTTTACTCCCCGTTTAGCAATCTGCCATGCTGCTTCACTACCAGCAAGGCCCGCACCAATTACATTTACTATTGTTTCAGTCATTTCTATTACCAACCTTCTATTGTGACGGTGTTTCTTCGTAGTCACAGTCTGCATTTGTACACTGGATTTGAACACCTTTTTTCAATTTTTTCTCTACTAATAATGAACTACATTTCGGACATGGTCTACTAATTGGCTTATCCCATGATACAAATTCACATTCAGGATAGCGATTGCAGCCATAAAATAGACGCTTCGTTTTACTTTTACGTTCGACTATTTCGCCTTCTTTACAGCTCGGACATTTTACATCAATTAATTTCATAATCGCCTTTGTATTGCG
>DEQI01000304.1:11863-14851 GCA_002360295.1 Planococcaceae bacterium UBA3370 | reverse complement strand
CCTTTAATGCCTTCTTCAATTTCATCTAAATTGTGTTCCATTTGTGCCGTAAACTCGATATTAATGATTTCCGGGAAAAATTCCATTGTTGCTTGGTGCACAATTTCGCCTAATTCAGTCGGCACAAAACGTTTTGCATCAAGCTGCACATAGCCTCTTTTTTGTATCGTATCCAAAGTAGGAGCATACGTAGATGGACGTCCTATTCCTAGCTCTTCTAATGTTTTCACTAAACGAGCTTCTGAATAACGTGGTGGTGGCTGTGTAAAGTGCTGCTTTGGTTCAATTTCTAACGATTTTACTTTATCACCGATTTCCATTACCGGCAAAAGTTTTGTCGTTTCTTCCGTTTGATCATCCGAGCCTTCGATATATAGCTTCATAAAACCAGGGAATTTTACATGTGAGCCATTTGCTCGGAATTGTACGCCCTCATTTTCTAAATCTACTGTCACCGTATCTAAAACCGCTGGTGCCATTTGGCTAGCAACGAAGCGATCCCAAATAAGACGGTACAAGCGTAATTGATCGCGACTAAGTACTGCTTTTAACTCTTCTGGCGTACGCATTGTACTCGTTGGACGAATGGCTTCATGCGCATCTTGAGCATTTGTTTGCTTTTTCGCTTGTTTCACTTCGCTCACAACATAGTCTTTCCCGTACTTTTTCTCGATATAGTCGATTACTTCTGCTTTCGCCGTATCTGAAATACGAGTAGAATCTGTACGCATATACGTAATTAAACCTACTGCGCCTTCCTTTTTACTTAACTCGATTCCTTCATACAGCTGTTGAGCTAACATCATCGTTTTCTTCGCACGGAAATTTAACTTACGTGCTGCCTCTTGTTGTAATGAAGAGGTTGTAAAAGCAGGCGCCGCATTTCGCTTACGTTCTTTTTTTACGACATTCGTTACGACAAATTCATTCCCTTTTAGCTGAGCTAACACTTCTTTTACTTGCTGTTCATTTGTTAATTTTATTTTTTCTTGATTGACACCATAAAATAACGCATCAAAAGGCTTAGCTCCTTTTTCAAAGCTTCCTTCTATTGACCAGTACTCTTCTGGCTCAAAATTTTTAATTTCATTTTCACGATCGATAATTAATCGAAGTGATACAGATTGGACACGTCCTGCTGACAAACCTTTTTTTACTTTTTTCCATAAAATCGGGCTAATATTATACCCTACTAAACGGTCTAAAATACGCCGAGCCTGTTGGGCATCGACTAAATCCATATTAATCGGACGCGGTTGTTTGAAACTTTCTACTATCGCATCTTTCGTAATTTCATTAAATACAACACGACAATCTGACGTCGTATCAATATTTAAAGCTGTCGCTAAATGCCAAGCGATTGCTTCTCCTTCACGGTCAGGGTCGGCCGCAAGATAAACTTTTTTCACTTTTTTTGCAGCTGTTTTTAACTCTTGTAGCACGGGACCTTTCCCACGAATTGTAATGTACTTAGGTTCATAATTATTTTCCGTATCAATCCCCATTTGACTACGTGGTAAGTCACGTACATGTCCGATAGAAGCTTTTACTTTATATTTCTTCCCTAAGTAACGTTCAATTGTTTTTGCCTTTGCAGGTGATTCTACTATTACTAAATAATCTGCCATCTATTCTTTCCCCCCTCAGCGAGGTTACATATTTTGTTTATTCATTTTCGTGAATGGGCGCAATCTAAATTTGCCATTGTATCCCTACAAATTTATGACATCCACTATTATATTATTATTTATTCAGCTAATATCGCACATTGTTGAATAAATTCAAAGCAATACCTGTTGCAAAATGTATAACAGTTTTAAACAGATTGCAACTTTTTTTCAATTTTTAATTTGAAACATTTGTAGTTCTTCTATAATTTGATGTCCATTCCAAACGGGAATTGCCCCTTCTTTTAATAATTTATTCGTACCCTTCGATTGCTCAGAATGAATGGGTCCAGGTACGACAAATACATCTTTTCCATGATCAAGTGCATGCTCAGTCGTAATAAGTGTTCCACTTTTTAAAGCAGCTTCTGTTACGACAAGGGCATCACTTAAACCACTTATAATTCGATTTCTCATGGGAAAATGCCATTTCTTTGGACCTATATATGGAGGATACTCCGAAAGTAACAAATGAGTTGTCGCTATATGGTCAGCAATGGTTCTATTCTCTTTAGGATAGATATGAAAAAAGCCATGCCCAAGTACAGCGATTGTTTTGCCATTATTTCGAATAGTCGCCTCATGTGCAAATGTGTCAGCCCCTCTCGCTAAACCACTAACTATCACATATTGATGCTGTATTAAAGGTGGTAATATAGTTTGTAGCCCTATCATTGAATAATTGGTTGCTTTACGAGAACCGATACAAGCAATTTTTCTATCGGCGGCTAAAAGTTGTACATCACCTTTAGCATATAAAACAGTTGGTGGATCCGCCAATTGAAACAAGCTTTTTGGATATAGTTCACTTGTATAAGGTATCGTAATAATCTGATGTTTTTTATAAAATTCCAATAAAGATGTATTCAAAATACGCTCATAATTTGTTATCAACTCTTGCGCTTTATTTTCGGTGACACCTACTATTTTAGCGATTACTTTTGGTGGGATGTCTTGTAAATACTGAAGAGATTGTATATTTGTTAGTAAGTATTGAAGTTTATTAAGAGGGAGGGGATATACGTAATGTAACGCTAACAATTGTTGAAGATGAAATGGTTTTGTCATTTTAACACTCCTTATATGAAATAGAAGAAAAATGACCGCAGTTTATGTAAACAATTGTCGGCGCAAATGAACAAAATGTTCTATTATAAATTGTTTACAAAAAGGTGTAGCGTATTTACACGCTACACCTTCTATATTAATGTGTCTTACATTGTTCGTATAGACCTTTTTCTTTAATGACGCGAATTAATGTTTCACCGATAACAGATGGTGTTTCTGCTACTTCAATTCCTGCCGCATTCATCGCTTTAAT
>DEQI01000304.1:6538-11787 GCA_002360295.1 Planococcaceae bacterium UBA3370 | reverse complement strand
CCTGGAGGTGCTGTTTGACCACCGATAAAGCCTACAACTGGTTTTGTCATATTTGCTTTAATCCATTCAGCTGCTTCTTCTTCCGCAGTACCGCCAATTTCACCAATCATCACGACAGCATACGTTTCAGGATCCTCGTTAAATGCCGATAAGACATCGATAAAGTTTGTACCATTCACAGGGTCCCCTCCAATACCTACAGCCGTAGTTTGACCGATACCTGCTTGTGATAATTGATGTACCGCTTCATATGTTAATGTACCAGAACGGGACACAACCCCAACATGTCCTTTTGTATGAATATACCCTGGCATAATCCCAATTTTACATTCATCAGCCGTAATAACACCTGGACAGTTTGGCCCTATTAACCTAGTTTTCTTCCCTTCCATATAGCGTTTTACTTTTACCATATCTAGTACTGGTATATGTTCTGTTATACAAATCGTTAAATCTAATTCTGCATCAACCGCTTCCATAATAGCATCTGCTGCAAATGGTGCTGGTACATAAATAACAGAGACATTTGCTCCAGTAGCGTTCACCGCTTCTTGGACAGTATTAAACACGGGTACGCCTTCAACTTCTAAGCCACCTTTACCTGGTGTTACACCCGCTACAATTTTTGTACCATATTCAAGCATTTGCTTCGTATGGAATAATGCTGTTTCACCTGTTATACCTTGCACAATAACTTTAGTGTCTTTATTAATATAAACGCCCATCTTTCTCCCCGCCTTCCTTAGCTTACTAGTCCTACGATTTTTTGAGCTCCATCAGCCATTGAATCAGCTGCAACAATATTTAACCCTGACTCATTTAATAATTGTTTTCCAAGTTCTACATTCGTTCCTTCAAGACGGACTACTAATGGTACAGCAAGACCCACTTGCTTCGCTGCCGTAATAACCCCTTCAGCGATAATGTCACATTTCATAATGCCACCAAAAATATTGACAAAAATCCCTTTCACATTGGCATCAGATAAAATAATTTTAAATGCTTCCGTTACTTTTTCTGCAGTAGCGCCGCCACCAACATCTAAAAAGTTTGCTGGTTGTCCGCCATAATAGCTAATTGTATCCATCGTTGCCATCGCTAGCCCTGCACCATTTACCATGCAACCGATATTTCCATCCAAAGAAATATAACTTAAGTCGTATTTAGAAGCTTCAATTTCTTTCGGATCTTCTTCATCGAAATCACGTAATTCGACAATATCTTTATGGCGATATAATGCATTTCCATCAAAATTGAATTTTGCATCTAGTGCTACTACCTCACCATTACCCGTTACTACCAATGGATTAATTTCTACAATAGACGCATCTTTTTCGATAAATGCTTGATATAAACCTAGCATTAAATGCACTGCTTTATTGATTAATTTAGAAGGAATATTCATATGAAATGCCATACGTCTAGCTTGGAATGGTAGTAAGCCTGTAACCGGATCAATCACTTCTTTAAATATTTTTTCCGGCGTTTTCTCAGCTACTTCCTCAATATCCATACCGCCTTCTTCAGAGCCCATTAGCGTCACGCGAGAAGTGGCACGATCTAATATAAAACTTAAATAATACTCTTTTTGAATATCCGAACCTTCTTCAATATAAAGGCGTTTTACTTCTTTACCTTCTGGACCTGTTTGATGTGTAATTAATGTTTTTCCTAGCAATTCTTTTGCGTATGAACGTACTTCTTCAAGGTTTTTAGCAATTTTAACTCCACCCGCTTTACCGCGTCCCCCTGCGTGGATTTGTGCTTTTACTACTGTTACGTTAGCACCAATTTCCTTTGCAACTTTTACAGCTTCTTCTGGAGAAAATGCTACCTTCCCTTTTGGAACAGCAACACCATATTTTCTCAAGATTTCTTTCCCTTGATATTCATGGATATTCATAATACATCCTCCCATCAAACTTCGAAAATTATTTTATTAACATAATCTATTCTATACAAACATTCTGACAATGTCTATATTTGTCTTTAATGCGGAATTTTCAATAAATTATGCATATATATTCTATAGAAAGAGTCACACATGTAAAAAAGGGGCTATCCTGTAAGTTTTAGTTACTAGATAGCCCTTCATGTTATGATTCACTTGTCTTATGTGTATTCTTTTCGCCGCTTTAATTCACCATGATTCCGATCCAAATGATAGATAAAAGCGAAAACTTCGGCCACAGCCTGATACAATTCTTCCGGAATAGATTCATTTAAATCTAGCTGCCCCATTAGTTCCACAAGGTTAGGATCTTCATGTATAGGGACATCATGTAGCGCTGCTTGCTCTAATATATTTTCTGCTATTTTCCCTTTCCCTTTTGCTACAACTTTCGGTCCAAGCTGATCAGATGGATTATAAGAGAGCGCGATGGCTTCTTTTCTAACATATTTTTTTTCACTCATACGCGAAAATCCACCCCACTGTAATCATCATGATCTTCTTTTAATTCTTGAGTAGCTTTTACCTCATTTTTTTCAAACTGTTTGATAAAAACTCCCGAAAGTTGATACTTTTTATCTGCTAATCCATTTTTTAACGATTGTTTTAAAGGATCAGCAAGCTGTGTTAAATCCGTATTTTCATTAAACACCGTCACCGTTACGATACGATTTTGAACTTGCATATCAATAACCGTCTCATTTAATGACTCCATTTGTAAATAAAATAAAACACGTGCATAATTGGCATCAATCTTACCATCTTCTTTCATCCGCCCATTCCATTGCAAGGTAGCATCGAAGCGCTTGCCAAAAAAATCAAGGGGCACTTGCATCACAAGCTGATGTTGGTGACCATTTTCTCCTGATAATAACTGCATACCATTCATCCGCGCCATTAATAGCTCCGCAGAATCACGTAATGCAGAAGAAGTTGAACTATCATGGATCAACGCTAACAGCTGTGGCTTTAATTGCTGAGCAACCGCCTGCATATCTGTTGCTTTATTATTATTAAGCGTTGCCTCATAGCTCACTCCTAGGCCTTTTAACACTGTCTTTATCGCTTGCTCCATCGCTTTGCTATCAATGGAAGATTGTACTTGTGCATCAGCTTGTGTAAGCATTGATTGTACTGTTGCGTGAGATGAATTAGCTGCTTCCTTTACTATTCCTCGCAATAGCGATTCATTATTTTGCCATACCAATTTGCTATTTAATAATGATAATATTTGATCCTTTGTCGATAGCCCTTCATGATTAGTAGTAAACATTCGATCAGCACTATTGTCAGAATAGGCTTTTAATAGTTGCGCTTGAAACTGCTTCGTGAAAATTTCAATTGCTTGCTTATTTTGCGGTAATTGTGTAAAACGATCTGCCAATTGCTGTAATTGTGTTTTTTGCTCAGCCGTTAATAAACGATCATTCGCGATAAAGGCTTGGACTTGTTGTATCATTTGGGCACTTTGCTGTGGTGTTGCTTGTGCCATAAAGGCTGTTAGTTGACCAGCCGTGAATGGCTGCATCTGTACTTGCTGGTTTTGATTTTGTTGCAAATTTGCCCAATTTTGTAAGGTTGCGTTTTGAGGTACTACTCCTGCTTGTTTTAATAATTGTAAAATCTGCATTTTATCCGTTGAATTCACATTTGAATCGGATAATAATTGAACAGCACGAGAAAGAATTAAGCCGCCTGTTTCAGCGTCAAATGGCTTTGACAGCAATTCTATTTGTTGCATAATACTTGATTTCAAATGCTCATTAACCGTTGTTGCATGACCTAACTGCTGGATAAAGTTTTGTAAAGTTTGCGATATACCATCCGTTTTAGCCCCTTGAACTAAAGCCTGAAATACATTCGTCGTAAAAGGCATTTTCAGCTCAACCATACGTTGCATTGCATTGAGTGCGTCCTGCTTCGTTACTCCTTCTGGCAAGCTTTTCATCCACATCTCCGCTTGTATCAGTTGCTCTTTTGAGATAGGTATTTGTTGCTTCATAAAATGAGCCATAATTTGCTGCATTTCTGATGATTTGGGTAAATTCATGGATTCCAGTAATTGCCCCATTTGCTGGGCTGTTGTCATCCCTTGTGACATGGGAGCCGTCACAACTTTTAGTTCTGTTTCAGCAGCTGACGTATTCGTTACTTGAAAAAAGTGTGCATCTCCTACTTTTAATGGTGTTTCCAGCTTTGCAATGAGTTTATTTCCCCCTACCTGCACCTCTGCCATTTGATTCGGATAAAGTTTCTTAATCGTTCCGTGAAAAACTTGACCTTGCTTTAATGTAAGCGGCTGATTGGCTTGTACCGTTGTCGTTTGGAGAGATACCGTATTAAATGAGGCTGATGTCATACCACTCACCCTTTCATCATAGATTTTATTGGCTCAAAACTTTTCCTGTGATGAATAATTGGTCCGTATTGTTCAAGCGCCTTTAAATGTTGCTTCGTTCCATACCCTGCATGTTGCTCGAAGCCATATTGAGGATATTCGAGCGCTAAGTTTTCCATATAATGATCCCGTGCTGTTTTGGCTAAAATAGATGCTGCCGCAATGGCTAAGCTCGTTGCATCCCCTTTAATAATGGATGCTTGAGGTATCGATATCGGTAATGTCATAGCATCAACTAATACAAAATCAGGGGTAATATGTAGGTTTTTTACACTTTCTGTCATTGATTGCTTAGTCGCTTCATAAATATTAAGTCGATCAATTTCTTCAGCGCTTTGAAAATGGATGTAATAACTAATGGCATGCTCTTTTACTAATGATGCAAAACGTTCTCGTGCTTCTTTTGATAATTGCTTTGAATCATTTAAACCACATAAAGCTTGACAGTTTTCTCCTAAAATAACTGCTGCGGTTACTACAGGACCCGCTAATGGACCTCGCCCTGCTTCGTCAACACCTGCAACAAGCTTTCCATATTGTCTATCAAACGCTATTTTTTCATTATGTGCTTGCTGTATTTGCTGTTGTTTTTCTAAGCGTTTCAAAAATTGATTCCACGCCTTTTGAACACTCGCTCTTTCATCCTGCTCCAATGCAGCCATCCACTCTTCTTTTCTTGTTGCGATCTTTAATGCTGCGGTAATTTCCTTCACTGTTTGCATTGTCATACCTCTTGTTTCTATATAATTACTATATCGGCTTGTTTTCTGAAATATAAAAGAATAAGGTGCTTTTGAATGTTCCATTTCGTCGCAGTACTAAGTTTCTTTATACAGTTATTAGAAAAATATATTTATTGGATATTCACCATAATTCGGGAGTTGATTTCCGTTGCGCCAG
>DEQI01000304.1:2710-6517 GCA_002360295.1 Planococcaceae bacterium UBA3370 | reverse complement strand
GCTTTCCTGGGGGCGTCCGATGAGCCGCTTCACTCGCTAGCTCGCTCCAGGGTCTCATCTGTGACGCTAATCCCCTAGGAGTCACGCTAGCTCCACTACAATCAACAAACGCTTTATAGCTACAACACCTTCATGACCAATATCAAGTTGGCCTCAATTAGACTTAAGCCTTGCCCTGGATACGAGTTTGCTCATAGAGTAGTCTCCGATGCCATATATAACACCCCTGACATTTTGTAATGAGCCCATTTATTTCAGAAAGAAGGGCTGTTTCGTAAGTCCTTCCTTACAAAACAAGCCCTTTTGAAAATCTTTATTTACTATCTTGGTCTTCTTTTTCTAGTTGTTCATCTACAAAATCGAGTGTTAGCTTACCTAAATGTTGGCTGCGAATATCACGAACAATCAGCTCAGATACTTGATCATAATCTATTTCTCCACCTTGTCCAAAAACTCTACGTAGCTTTCCGATATGATCAAAAGTTGCGACTAAATCATCATGAACAAAAGATAAACCGTAACGTTCTTCCATACGCTCTGGGTAATGCAATGATAAAAATCGCAATCCATAAACAGCCAAATCTTCCATGTTCATAATTGTGTCTTTGATTGCACCTGTTAACGCAAGTTTATACCCGACTTCCTGGTCTTCGAATTTTGGCCATAAAATACCCGGCGTATCTAAAAGCTCAAGCTCTTTACCGACTTTTATCCACTGCTGTGCCTTTGTGACACCCGGTGTATTCCCTGTCTTTGCTATATTCTTTTTCGCTAAACGGTTAATTAACGTAGACTTCCCTACGTTGGGAATACCGACAATCATTGCACGAATAGCACGTGGTTTCATCCCTTTCGCCTTCATGCGTGCCCACTTTTCCTGTAAAATTTCTTGCGCTGCCTTTGTTACAGTTTGTAAGCCTTTTCCTTCTAATGAGTTAATTGCAACCGCTTTATGACCACGCTCTTCAAAATAACGAATCCATTTACGTGTTTCACTTTCATCCGCCATATCTTGTTTATTTAAAATAAGTAGACGTGACTTTTGATTAATTACTTCATCGATCATTGGATTACGTGAAGAAAGAGGCAGTCTTGCATCCACTAATTCGAAAATGATATCTACCAGTTTTAAGTTTTCCGAAACTTCTCGGCGAGCTTTCGCCATATGTCCCGGGAACCATTGAATTGTCATATGTTATCCTCCTATTCAACACAAAAGAGGAGATTGCGAGAACCTCCTCCTACCATTACTTCACCATTTTTATTTCACTTAAAGGCCAGAAAACAATACTTGTATTCCCAATTATTTCTTTTTGATCAATAAGACCTATATGACGACTATCTTTACTAAAACGACGGTTATCCCCCATTACAAACACATAGCCTTCAGGGATTACATCTGCATTTATAATATCTTCCAGTTTAAAGTTTCCTGTTAAGTTTCCTTCTGTAATTTCCGCTTTATACTGATCTAAATAAGGTTCATCAATTGGTTCACCGTTAATATAAAGCTGATCATCTTTATATTCAATATGGTCACCTGGAAGCCCAATAACTCGTTTTATATAATCTTTTTGCTCTGGAGCATGGAATACGACAATATCAAAACGTTTCGGACTACTGATTTTATACCCTATTTTGTTTACAATCATCCGATCTCCATCTTCAAGGGTCGGCATCATTGATTCACCGTCAACTACAATCGGTGTAAATAAAAAATAGCGAATGAAAGCTGCTATTGCAAAAGCAATTAAGAGTGCTTTTGTCCATTCCCAAAGCTCATTTTTTTCTTTCTGAGTTTTTTCCACACAGACGTCCCCCTGTCTATCATCCTTATTGTAAACGAAAATGTTGTAACAAGCAAAAAAATCACATAGTCGCACATTACTTTTTATCTAAAATAATACACACATAAAAGAAAAAGAGCTTGTATGAAAACAAGCCCTCTTCCAAAAAAGTTATTAGCGGATTTCTTTAATACGAGCAGCTTTACCACGTAGGTTACGTAGGTAGTAAAGTTTAGCACGACGTACTTTACCGCGACGAGTAACTTCTAATTTAGCGATTTTTGGAGTGTGTACTGGGAAAGTACGCTCAACACCAACGCCGTAAGAAATTTTACGAACAGTGAAAGTTTCGCTAATGCCGCCACCACGACGTTTAATAACGACACCTTCGAATAACTGGATACGCTCACGAGTACCCTCTACAACTTTAACGTGTACTTTAACTGTGTCACCAGGACGGAATGCTGGTAAGTCAGTACGAAGTTGTTCTTTAGTAATTTCTGAAATAATGTTTGACATTGTTTTCTCTCCTTAGACAGATGCTCATGCACGCGATTTTTCGCCACAGCGGAACACCGTAATTCAGCACTTCAAATTAGAAGCACAAAATGAATGTTACCACAAATAATAGGGGTGTGCAAGCAGTTTTACTTTACATTTCTTGTTTTAGTTTTTCAAGTGTTTTTAGCTGTTTCGGTGATAGTTCAAGTGCATCTAATAAATCCGGTCTGCGCATCAATGTGCGTTTTAAAGACTGTTCCTCACGCCATTCTTCAATTTTTGCGTGATTACCTGAAAGCAATATATCAGGCACTTTCATTCCTTTAAAGTCAGCGGGACGTGTGTAATGCGGATGCTCCAACAAGCCAGTAGAAAACGAATCTTGAATATGTGACTCCGCTTGTCCAAGTACACCTGGTAATAAGCGTACAACGGCATCTATGACTGTCATAGCAGGTAATTCGCCACCAGTGAGAACGAAATCCCCTATGGAAATTTCATCCGTTACAAGATACTCTCGAATACGCTCATCGTATCCCTCATAGTGGCCACATAAAAATACGAGCTCGTCTTCCTGTGCAAGCTCCTCCGCTTTTTTTTGGGTAAATCGCTCCCCTTGTGGACACATTAAAATAACTCGTGGCTTACGACCTTTCGTAATCGTCTCAACTGCATTAAACATCGGCTCTGGCTTTAGTACCATCCCTGCTCCGCCGCCATATGGATAATCATCTACTTGCTTATGCTTGTTATCACTAAATTCTCTAATGTCTACTACTGTGAAATTGACTGCCCCTTTTTCCTGTGCCTTTTTTAATATGGATGCACCGAAAACACCTTCAAACATAGCCGGAAACAAACTTAATACGTGAATATTCATTACAATAAGCCTTCCATTACATGAATAATAATTTTTTTGTTGTCGATATCTATTTCTTTTACGACGTCAGCAATATACGGAATATAATGCTTTTTACCTTTTGATGTAATTTCCCATACATCATTCGCACCTGTCTCTAAAATATCGGATACGACACCAATCAATTCGCCTTCTTCTGAATACACTTCACAATCTTTGATTTCAAAATGATAATATTCATTTTCATTTAATTCATCATCCGCTAATTGATCTTTTGATACTTTTAATAAACCTTCTTTAAAAGGCTCCACTAAATTGATATTATTTAATCCTTCAAACGTTAATAAAATAAAGTTTTTATGGCGACGAGCACTTTCAACCGTTACCCATATTGGACGTTTATCATCTTTTTTAAATACTGCTAACTTACTTCCTGTTGCAAAGCGTGTTTCTTCAAAATCAGTTGTTGAGATCACACGTACTTCTCCACGAATGCCATGTGTATTGACAATACGTCCTACGTTAAACCATTCCATAATTGACACCTCATATAAGAAAATTGCTCCAGCGATTTATAATACGACAATCCTTTAGCATTATATTTTCCAAATTCGTAATTTTTATTATAAGAAAAGCTCATGCGCCAGTTTAGCCCCGACA
>DEQI01000304.1:0-2603 GCA_002360295.1 Planococcaceae bacterium UBA3370 | reverse complement strand
ACTCCAGAATTTTAACTTTCATATCTTTTAAAAAAAGAAGGAAGGAACTAGTTAGCTCCCTCCTCCTTCTTATAGTAAATTTTAATCCAATATATCGACGTAAGTCTTTTTCTTGTGATGACTGCTGGCCGCTGAATAAACAATTGTACGAATCGCCTTTGCGACACGTCCTTGCTTGCCTATGACTTTCCCTCGATCCTCTGGATGAACAAAAAGCTTATAAACAACTCGATTTGCTGATTCATCCGTCTCAATACGGACATCAGCTGGATAATCGACTAACGGTTTAACGATTGTTTCAATCAGTTGCTGCATATCACGTCACCTCAGATATTATTTACTGAATTTTTGGTTGTGGAATTTCTCCATAATACCTTGCTCTGAGAACAAGTTACGTACAGTATCAGATGGTTTTGCACCATCAGCTAACCATTTAAGAGCTTTCTCTTCATCAATGTTTACTGTAGCTGGAACTGTAAGTGGGTTGTAAGTACCTACTGTTTCGATTTGACGACCGTCACGTGGTGAACGAGCGTCTGCTACTACGATACGATAGAAAGGAGATTTTTTAGCTCCCATACGTTTTAAGCGAATTTTAACTGCCATTTTATAAGCACCTCCGAATAAGTTTAACACAAGATAGTATATTATCAATGATTGTGTTGTTTGTAAAGTGTTTTTTCTTAACACCTTAAAAATTGAAGTAAATTTTACTTAAACAATGAATCAAGACCCGGTAATTTCATCTTTTTCTTTCCTTTACCAGTAGCCATTCCAGTCATTTGTTTCATCATTTTTTTCATATCTTCAAACTGTTTAAGCAGACGGTTAATTTCTTGAATCGATGTCCCAGATCCTTTTGCTATGCGTTTTTTACGGCTAGCATTGATCATATCAGGATTCTTTTTCTCCTCAGGCGTCATCGAATAAATGATAGCCTCGATTCGACCCATTTGCTTTTCGTCTACTTTTACATTATCCATCCCTTTCATCTTATTCACACCAGGAATCATTTTTAATAATTCGTCTAATGGTCCCATTTTTTTCAGTGCTTGTATTTGCTCGATGAAGTCATCTAATGTAAAAGATTGCGTCATGAACTTTTCTTCAAGTTCTTTTGCTTTTTCCATATCAACGTTCGCTTGGGCTTTTTCAATGAGTGATAACACATCACCCATACCTAAAATACGACTCGCCATACGCTCAGGATGGAATGGCTCCAGCGCGTCCATTTTTTCACCCATACCAACAAACTTAATTGGTTTTTCTGTGACAGCACGAATAGATAGTGCAGCACCACCACGTGTATCACCGTCAAGTTTCGTTAATACGACACCTGTAATACCAACCGCTTCATTAAAGCTTTGGGCTACGTTGACAGCGTCTTGACCAGTCATAGCATCTACAACTAAAAATACTTCATCAGGCTCTTTTAATGCACGTATATCTTTTAATTCTTGCATTAACGTTTCATCAATATGTAGACGGCCTGCTGTATCGATAATGACAACGTCTAAATGCTCTTCCTTCGCATGCTCTAATGCTTGGCGAGCAATTTCAACTGGTGATACGTCTGTACCTAATGAAAATACCGGTAAAGATAATTGTTTTCCTAAAGTCTCAAGTTGTTGTACTGCAGCTGGTCGATAGATATCAGCAGCGACAAGAAGTGGTTTTCGGTTATATTTTTTACGGAGAACGTTTGCTAGTTTACCTGTTGTCGTTGTTTTACCAGCACCTTGCAAGCCGACCATCATAATAACAGTTGGTGGCTTATTATTAAATTTAATCGGGCTTTGCTCTCCACCCATTAATTCCGTTAATTCATCTTGTACGATTTTAATCACTTGTTGACCTGGCGTTAAGCTTTTCATTACATCTACGCCAACCGCTCGTTCACTTACTTTTTTTACGAAATCTTTTACAACCTTTAAGTTAACGTCAGCTTCGATTAAAGCGAAACGGACTTCACGCATCATTTCTTTAACGTCTTGTTCCGTTACTTTCCCTTTACCTTTAATCTTTTGAATTGTTCCTTGGAGTCGTTCCGCCAATCCTTCAAATGCCATACGTATTCGCCTCCTAATCCGATTCTTTCAGTTGTTCGATTAACGCAAGACGCACTTGTAAAGATGTGTCCTCTTTTAATGCGTTTGTCAGCTGTTCTAGTACTTGCTGACGGTTCTGAAATTTTTCAAATAATTGTAGCTTATCTTCATATTCCTCAAGCATCGCCTCTGTACGACGTATATTATCATAAACGGCCTGGCGCGATACTGCATAGGATTCAGCAATCTCCCCGAGTGAGTGATCATCTAAATAGTAAAGCTCCATGTAGCTGCGTTGTTTGTCCGTTAGTAGTGCTTGATAAAAGTCGAAGAGAAAGTTCATGCGCGTTGTTTTTTCAAGTAGCACTTTCATCTCTCCAATCATATTTTGTCTACCTTATCATATGACGTTTCACATAGACTGTCAAGGTAAATCCCTTTATAAAAGAGAAGCAACAAATGCGCATAAAAGGGCTAACACGATGTTAGTCCCGAAGGCATTGTTATCACTTTCTAAGACAAAGGGAGATAGGCAGATGTGTTGATTATACATAT
>DEQI01000068.1 GCA_002360295.1 Planococcaceae bacterium UBA3370 | reverse complement strand
GGTGAAAATATACATATCAATCACATTTTACACGAAACGATTGTGCCGGCGCGTATCCCTGACGCTACAGCTCATGCAGCTACCGAAGCGGCAACAAAAATTGCAGATTATTTAAACTTGGTAGGGACATTAGCGATTGAAATGTTTGTATTGGAAAATGGAGAAATCATTATTAATGAATTAGCTCCGCGTCCACATAATTCAGGACACTATTCAATTGAGGCATGCAACATTTCTCAATTTACACAGCATATTCGTGCTGTATGTGGCTGGCCGTTACGTCAACCAAAACTATGGGGAGGTTCTGTGATGGTCAACGTGCTGGGGCAACATATTATGCCGTTAACGAATTCAATTGCAAAATATCCTGACTGGTCCATTCATTTATACGGCAAAGCAGAAGCAAAAGTGGATCGAAAAATGGGGCATGTCACGATCATGACGAACCATATCGATGAAACTTTGCAACAAATTGACGAATCAGGCATTTGGGCATAGGTATCATTTTTCATGCAGTACTAGTTGTATAGAACGAAATGGAAATAATAATAACATTTATTGGAGGCAATTCATAATGAAAAAAGTGAAAATCTACGTAACACTACGCGAAAGTATTTTAGATCCACAAGGTTCAGCGGTTAAAGGCTCTTTAATAAAAATGGGGTATGAAGAAGTACAAGACTTGCGCATTGGTAAATACCTTGAACTAACAATTGATGACAATCAGTGTGATTTGGACACAATCGTGAAAGAAATGTGTGAAAAAGTACTAACGAATGTTGTGATTGAAGACTACCGCTACGAAGTCGAGGAGGCTAAATAATTATGAAATTCGCAGTACTCGTTTTCCCTGGGTCGAACTGTGATATCGACATGTATCATGCGATTAAAGATGAGCTAGGTGAAGAAGTAGAATACGTTTGGCATTCAGAAAATAGCTTAGAAGGCTTTGATGGCGTTTTAGTACCAGGTGGTTTTTCATACGGAGATTATTTACGCTGTGGTGCAATGGCGAACCAATCGAACATTATGAAGGCAGTAAAAGAATTTGCGCATGCTGGTAAACCAGTACTTGGTGTATGTAATGGTTTTCAAATTTTAACGGAAGCTGGATTGCTACCAGGTGCCTTACTACGCAACAAAAATCTAAAATTCATGTGTCGTACCGTGCAATTAAAAGTAGAAAACAACAACACTTTATTTACAAATGAATATGCTCAAGATGAAATTATTAATATTCCAATCGCACACGGTGAAGGAAACTATTATTGTGATGAAGAGACTTTAGCGCAATTAAAAGCAAATAACCAAATCGTGTTTACCTATTCAGGTGAAAATCCAAATGGTTCTTTAGAAGATATCGCAGGCATTATCAATGAACGCGGCAATGTACTTGGGATGATGCCGCACCCAGAGCGAGCAGCAAATGAAATCGTAGGTGGGGCAGACGGTTTAAAACTATTTAAATCAATCGTAAAGCAGTGGAGGGAACAACATGTCAACAACTAAATTTGAGCCAACAGCAGAGCAAATTAAAGAGCAAAAGCTTTATGCTCAGATGGGGATGACAGACGAGGAATACAATTTAGCGACAGGTCACTTAGGTGGACGCTTACCAAACTGGACAGAGATAGGTTTGTTCTCGGTTATGTGGTCTGAACACTGTTCCTATAAAAATTCGAAGCCAGTCCTTCGCAAATTCCCAACGAAAGGCCCTCAAGTTTTACAAGGTCCTGGTGAAGGGGCAGGTATTGTGGATATTGGTGATGAGCAAGCGGTTGTATTTAAAATGGAATCACATAATCACCCTTCAGCCATCGAGCCATACCAAGGTGCTGCGACAGGTGTTGGTGGGATTATCCGCGATGTCTTTTCAATGGGGGCACGCCCAATCGCGATGTTAAACTCTTTACGTTTCGGAGAGCTAAAATCTGCGCGCGGTAAATATTTATTTGAAGAAGTAGTTGCAGGAATTGCGGGCTACGGTAACTGTATCGGTATTCCAACGGTTGGTGGTGAAATTCAATTCGATCCTTGCTACGAGGGGAATCCACTTGTGAACGCGATGTGTGTAGGATTAATCGACCATAAGGACATTCAAAAAGGAATTGCTGCAGGTGTAGGGAACACAGTGATGTACGTTGGAGCCAAAACAGGTCGTGATGGTATTCACGGTGCGACATTCTCTTCTGAGGAATTATCGGAAGAGTCAGAAGAAAGTCGCTCAGCAGTACAAGTTGGTGATCCTTTTATGGAAAAACTACTGCTTGAGGCATGTTTAGAGGTAGTAAAATCTGATGCCCTAGTAGGGATTCAAGATATGGGAGCTGCCGGTTTAACATCATCTTCAGCAGAGATGGCTTCTAAAGCAGGTACTGGTGTAGAAATGAATTTAGATTTCATCCCACAACGTGAAACAGGTATGACTGCTTACGAAATGATGTTATCTGAATCACAAGAGCGTATGTTAATCGTTGTGAAAGCAGGTCGTGAAGAAGAAATCAAGGCGATCTTCGAAAAATACGATTTAGACGCTGTAGCAGTAGGGAAAGTAACAGACGATAAAATGTTGCGTTTACTACACAAAGGGGAAGTAGTAGCGGAAGTGCCAGCAGATGCACTTGCAGAAGATGCACCAGTTTACTACAAGCCAGATGCCGAACCTGCATACTTTGCACAGTTCCAAGCAATGGAAAATGTTGAGCCAGCAGTTGCAGATTACAAGGCAACATTAACAGCTCTATTAAAAGCGCCTACTGTTGCTTCTAAAGAGTGGGTTTATGATCAATATGACTATCAAGTGCGTACGAATACAGTTGTAGCTCCAGGCTCTGACGCAGCAGTATTACGTGTACGTGGTACAAATAAAGGGTTAGCAATGACTACAGACTGTAACTCTCGCTATATTTA
>DEQI01000338.1 GCA_002360295.1 Planococcaceae bacterium UBA3370 | reverse complement strand
GGTAAATCAACACGCTTGATATAAAGTATGTGAAAGAAGTATGTAGTTAAAAGGTATTATAATGCTGAGAATGCCTTTTATATAGGTTTTCGAGATCATATTATAGAAATGCTATATGCGATAGGGTGGTGAAGTAAATGAATCATTTTAAAATCGATGGTAAACAAGGATTTATTCTTCTCGACTTTAGTGATATGTTTGGATTTCCGAATGAAATAAGTATAGATGATAGCTATGAAATTCGGGGAAAACTAACGTTAAAAAGTGGGAACTATATAGTGAATGATGCGGAAGTATGGATAACAATAGGACAATTACATCTGTTATTTCAACAATTAAAAAAAGCCTATGAGCAATTAAAAGAAAATGTAGTATTTTCAAATATCGATAGTTCATTATACTTCAATATGACATTAAAAGTTGCTGAGGGAATTTTTATACAAGGCTATTTTCAGGAAAATGAAAATCGCTTGTATTTTGAATTAGAAAGTAATCTATGTTACATAAAATCTACTTTGAATGAACTAGAAAAAATGGTTGATCATTATGGGGATTTACTAGGCATAAAAAAATATAGTGCGGTTCAATATTGCCTCTCAACATACCATTAATACAGCTGACGTTTTAACATACGGATATGTCTAATCGGCGAAATTAGTATACAACATATTGTTGCCATCATCTCAGTCGATGATGGCCCAAATCAATCAGATGAGCCAAGGGATTTTAGAACTTTTTAAATAGATAAATGGAGGAGTGAATTAATTTTACTCCTCACTGAATAATAGTAGATTTAGTATGTATAAATTTGCATTTATTAGAACACTGTGATGGTATCCTTTTTTATCCTTCCAACAAAATGAAACATTACTACTATACCAAATATTGGGTTTGTGCTAACATATATCTGAATCTTTTAACTTTAATGTGAAAGGAAGTTTAATAATCAGATATGAAAAAGATATTGAAAACATTCATTTGTGGTATTGCCATTGGAGCTCTCTTACTATCTATAAATATAGATAAAAATGTATTAGCTAATAGTATTGCCAATACATGTGAGTATGATTCATCATCAAAAGTAAACCCTGACTATTCCACAATGAACTGTTTGTTAACCGAAACGGCACTGATGTATGATGTTCCTCCTGAAATTGTGAAGGCAATAGCGGAAGGTGAAAGTGGAAATTGGCGTCATTTCGATATGAATGGTGAGGCGATTGTGACAGCTGATAATGGAATTGGCATTATGCAAATTACAAATCAAGCCGGCTACAATCAAGATAGACTAAAAAGCGATATTGTCTATAATATTCAAGCTGGTGTAGAGACTCTAGATAATATGTTTAAGCGGAAGGATTTACCTAGCGTTAATGGTGGGGATAGAGATGTACTGGAACATTGGTACTTTGCTATCATGGCTTATAACGGTACTAAGCCCGTAAATAGTCCGATGATCCAAGCAACTGGTGAAAGAAATGTAAATGCCTATCAAGAAAGAATTCTCCGTATCATTGAGAAAATGGAGTTAATAGACTTAACAGAGCTCCATTTTTCACGCGAAGATTTTCAATATGACTCTAACAGCAGTGAAAATATAAAATTTTTAGTGATGAACTATGATTTTGATTTACCACTAAAAAAATCAAAGTATTTTTTTGAAACAAATGAAAAAGTTAGTGCAACAACTAATGTAACCTTTAGGACAAGACCTACTACGAATAGTCCTTCTATGGGTACTTTACGTGAAGGCGAAATGGTTACTATTACCGGTCCTTTTGAATATGAAGAAGTATCAACGAAGAAAAACCATTTTGTTTGGTATCCTGTGAAAAGAAGTGACGGGACAGAGGGGTATGTAGCATCAAGTTATTTAAACTACTCAGCTTCACAGGACTACTCAGCTTATACGAAAAAGTTTGCAGACTTCAGCACGACAGCTTGGTGGAGAGATGATATGATTTGGGCAATCGACCGAGGTTTAATTAGTGGTTACAGTAACGTATGGAACGCAAAAACAAAGAAATACGAAACACAGTTACAACCGAACACACAATTAACAGAAGCTCATTTCCTAACAATCTTCTTCCGTTTCGCTCAAAAAGATGAATTAGCAAATATAAAAAACACATCGTCTTGGAACAAAAGTGGTTTATATAACATGGCGAAAAAGTACAAAATGCCTGTACTAGCAAATGAAGAATCTACAGCTTCTAAAGGTCTAGCAGATAAAGGCATTAGACGTGGTAAATTGGCACAACTGATGGCATCTTACTACTATAAGAAAACAGTAAGTCAAAACGAAGCGATTCAATTTTTCGTGGATAACGGGATTACTACAGCTACATCAATCGATGACTATAAACCTGACCAAATTTTGACTCGTTCTCAAATATCAGCGTTTATTCAAAGATATGAATCATTCGTATCAAAGCAAAAATAATACAACTTAGAAAACGGTTGTGTTCATTTTTTATTAAAAGTCAAGTAAATGTTTATAAAGCTCTATAAATAAATAATTCAATACAATGTCACACATTATATAGGGGTAAAAGGAAAGGATAGATGAACAAGGGGAATACCTGCTTACATCTATCCTTTTCAGAGTGATGTTTAAAGACAAAAAAGTTGTGAACTAAAAACTCGATCCATTAGCTGTGGGTAGAGTTTTTTGGTAAACTAAATAATTTCAAAAGGGTTCCGCCTAATAATTGTTAAATATGTTAATATGATTACGAGTGATTTATGAAGCAGTAGCCATTACTTTGTAGATTCAGATGTATATAAAAATGATTTTATCTATTATGTGTTCACGTCATATTTAAGCTGTT
>DEQI01000340.1 GCA_002360295.1 Planococcaceae bacterium UBA3370 | reverse complement strand
CTTACTGTCAACCCTAACTTTCGGTGATGAACCTTTTTTATTGAAGAGAGATACAAAAATAAAAATTTCCCTATCGTCCAACTATGCAAATGAATTTTAAATAAAATACTACTATCTAGTAAATTCGAAAACTATGACATGTATCTTTGTAATATTTGCACACGTAGTAAAAAATAATTGTAGAGAGGGATTCAATATATGAGTAAACTAAAAAATTTTAGTAGTACGCTCGGTGTATTACTGCTTGCTCAGTTCATTTTAATCCTTTTTCAATGCCAATTTATTGTTCAAGATGTATGGTACTATACACAAAACTATTGGCATAATTACGTTTTTAATATCATTTTATTGTACTTCTTTTATTTGGCATTCCTCGTTCTATTTAATCGGAAAACATATGCTTCTTTTGTACTTCTAGGTACTACACTTCTTTTCTCCTTGGCCAATTTTTTGAAATTAAGTTATCGAAATGAGCCATTATTACCGAGTGATTTTTCAATGATTCATCAGCTTAATCACATTATCCAAATGATCAATAAAGTGCATATGATTTCGAGTGTAGTCATTGTGTTGCTGCTCATTGTAGCCCTCTATTTCCTTAAAAAAATCAAAACAAAGCCAGTCTTTTCATGTAAACAGAGAATTGTCCTATCATGCTTCTTATTTTTCGTCTTTTTTAGCTTCTTCCATAGTAATCATGCTAAAAATCCATATAAAGCTATGGCCACATTTTTCGGCATTACAAATAGCTATTGGGATTTAAAGGAGGATTATAGCTCGAGCGGGCCTTTAGCTGGCTTTATTAAAAACTTAGACATTCAAGTAATGGAAGAGGAGCCTGAAAACTATTCTTATGAAACCATCATGGAGATTGTTGAAAAATATAAAGAAAAATCGATAGAACTCAATGACGATAAAGAAACAGTAGAAAACCATACAGTCATCTATATTTTAAGTGAAAGCTTTATGGATCCTTTACGAATACCTGGATTAGAATTATCCGATGATCCGATTCCTTTTATAAGGTCTTTAAAAAATGAAACCACTTCCGGCTTACTATTAGGGTCTAATTACGGTGGGGGAACAGCAAATGTTGAATTTGAAGTTTTAACGGCATTTAGTACGAATTATTTTCATTCCTCCTTACTTATTCCATACACATTATTAGTACCGAATTTACATGAAGTACCGAGTATTACAAACTTGTTTCATCAAAAAATAGCAGTTCACTCATTTAACGCGAATTTGTATAGAAGGAAAGAAGTATTTGAGAAGTTTGGTTTTCATCCATTTATATATGAAGGAAGTAATGTGGATCTTACGTATAAAGATAAATTAGATAATAGTAATTACATTAGTGATGAATCAGCCTATCAAGAAGTACTAGACATTGTGGAAAATGAGTATGAAGGCGGATTATTCATATTATTAACGACAATGCAAAATCATGGACCGTATGAAAAAGATCAGTACGACAATCAATTTCAAGTTTTAAATGATATAAAAGATAGTGAAAAAACGAAAATAGAAACATATATTCAAGGGGTACATTATACAGATTTGGCTACAGAAAAGCTAATTGAACAAGTAAATGCTATAGATCAACCAATTACTGTTGTCTTTTTTGGTGATCATTTGCCATCGGAAGTATTTGAAAGCTTTGATGAAGGAAGTTTAGCATTTTATGAAACGGATTATTTTATTTATAGCAATTTTGAAACAGAAACAGTAGATTATCCAATTGTTAGTCCGAATATGATGAGTTCGATTGTTCTTGAACAATTAAATGTTACTTTAACGCCGTATTTTGCGCTTATGTATGAACTCCATAAGACAGTACCTGTTATTAGGTGGGGGGAATACTATTTATCGCAGGAAGGAACGCATGTATATGAGGATGAATTGCCAGGGAATGTTCAAGAACTAATAAATGATTATCGAATGATTCAATATGATATTACAGCAGGGGAGCAATATTCCATTGAACTTGGAATGTTTGATATGGATCGTTAATCGTTTTTGATTAGCGCAACAGTATGAGGTCACATTTAAAAAAGCACTGCAGAAAAATGCTCCAGACCAAGCTCTGAGCATTTTTTGGGTTTACTTCTTCATCTAAAATGTTGTAAAATAGTACCTTGCCCATTTTCTACCTCGATTTCTGCATAGGCACCATTAATAAAAGTAATTTGAGGTGGAACGTGTCCACAGTCAATGTTATATATAATTGGGATTTGAAGTTCTTCAGAAAGTTCCTCATATACATTTTCAACTGTATAATCATCGACAGCAGTATGAACGGGACTTCTGCCGAATAGAATACCTGAACAATGATCAAACCAGCCAGCAAATTTCATCTGAATAAGAGACCGGCGCAAATCGGTTGTTGATAGCTCGCAATTTTCAAGGAACCAAATAACGGGTTCATCTTGAATATATTTTTTTCTAAAGGTAGATACATCTCCATAAGGTGTCCCAATAATATGCCTGATCACATCAATACATCCTCCAAGTAAACGTCCTTGTATCTTCACTTGAGTGTTTTGTATTGTTTTCCAATAAGTTTGTTCAGTTAAATTGAAAACATATGGTGTAGGTTGATCATGTGCCCATTCTTTTTGGTATTTCTCAGAAGAATATTGTTGGATGGACTCGCCTCTTTTAGTGGATAAAACAGACTGCCACATCGCTGTCGTTTCATCTGAATATTCTCCCCTTAAGTCAACGAAATTTGTTCCGTGAGCAGTAGCTATTCCTGTTTTTAACGTAATAGATAATAATAATAAACTAATATCAGAATAGCCTAATATCCACTTATTTTGTATGTTCTCGAAGTCAATATATTCAAGCACTTCAATTAGTAGCTCTCCACCCCATGGAGGAATAATAAGGTGAATATGTTCATCCTGCATCATTTTATTAAACTCATCTGCCCGAAGTTTAGCTGGAGATGATCTTACTTTATTTTGAGTCCATACTGTATTGCCACAAATAACTTCAAAATTTTTTAATTTCAAACGATTACAGGCAGCTTCCACAAGTCCGTGTAATTCTTTGGGCACACCTGATGATGGTGCAGTAACCTCTATTGTTGCTTTGTCTTCTAAAAACGGATATTTTATCATAAACAACCCCTCCGATATGTTTTATTTTACTATATAGAGCAGGTGTTGTTTTTTTCTTTTAAAGTTTATTAAGGTGAATAATGGTTTACATCAACAAAAATTAATAGGTTCAAATCATTTGCGATTTGAACCTTAACTTTCGAACCAGTAAATAATGTAGGTTCTCTGATTTTTTATGCCTTTTTCTTCGTTTTCGTTGTAGTTCTCTTTCGAGGAGCTGGCTTTTTCGTTTTATCTAACGATGCCTGTAATGCTGCCATCAGATCTGTCACATTATCAGGGAGAGGCTTTTTGTCCGTTGCAGTATGTGTAACGGTATGGTTGGCTTTCTTTTCTTCAATCAATTCCATTAGTGCCGTTCGATATTCATCCGTGTATTTTGATGGGTCAAATATGGTTGTTAATTGTTCTACTAACATGAGCGCGGTATCGAGCTCTTTTTGTACGACTATATTGACATCCGGAATATTGGGCACATCACTCACACTGCGTACTTCATCTGGATAATGGATTGTTTCCATCACTAACGTATCTTTGTACACTCTTACGACAGCTAATTGTTCTTTAGAGCGAATAATAATTTTGGCTACTCCGATTTTACCCGATTGCTCTAATGTTTTTCTAAGTAAAGCGTATGCCTTTGCACCTGTTGTATCAGGCGATAAGAAATAAGTCTTCTCGAAATAGATCGGGTCAATTTCTTCTAATTTGACAAAATCAATAATTTCAACTGCTTTGTCCTCGTTTTCCTTTTTTAAGTTTTCGATATCTTCAGTATCTAGCACGACAAATTTATTTTTCGAGTATTCATATGCCTTTACGATATCATCATCTGTTACTTCTCTATTACAGTTTTCACACACTTTTTTATAGCTGATTGGGGTATTACATTCTTTGTGTAGCTGCCTTAATTTAATGTCTTTGCTTTCTGTTGCAGCATGTAGCTTTACCGGAATATTAACTAGTCCAAAGCTAATGCTTCCTTTCCACACAGTATGCATATCGTACACCTTCTTTTTTGTGTTATCCATTTATTATTTAGATATTAGCTTTTTTTATGTATTGGCGACCAAGATTAATCAAAAGATAGGGTTAAAAAGGGTGATTTTACACAATGAAACCAATGCTTTTAACTGAATCAGCTGAATTACCAGTAGGGGAAGAATGGATTTTTGAAGTAAAGTATGATGGCTTTCGATGTATTTTAGAGTGGGCTATCGGAGAATCTACGCCCATTTTGAAAAGTAGAAATGAACATAAACTGAATGATATGTTTCCAGAGATCCTAACATTTTGTGAACAAATATACAAAGAAGTGAAGCCCTTTTTACCTCTTATGCTAGATGGGGAATTAGTTTATTTAGTGAATAATTATCAAAGTAAATTTTCAATTGTGCAAAAGAGAGGGCGCATGCGAAATGCGGAAACAATAGCAGCACATGCAAAACATTTCCCTTGCCATTACGTCGTATTTGATTTGCTATTACTAAAAGGGGAAGCACAACAAAATCGCTATTTATCTTCTCGAAAACAAGCTTTAAGTCAATGGATAAGTGCCATGAAACTTCCGGACAGTATTCAATATGAAAATTATCAACGCCTCCAAGCAATTGATGTTTTTGATCATAGTCAACCGTTAACGTACTTAGTTACTTCCCATAACGGTGAGGGACTGATTGCCAAGAAAAAAACGAGTAAATGGATCAGTGATCTTCGTTCGAAAAGCTGGTTAAAGATGAAATTGTGGAAGTATGTCACAGTGGTGCTTACAAAGTATGATCAAGCGAATGGCTATTTTATAGGTGGGATTTTTCATGAAGAACAATTTAACGACATTGTGACATTTAGACATGGCATGTCAGATGAGGAATGGCGAACAGTTGTGACTTTTTTTCAGACGAAAGGAAAAAAGAGAAAAGACCTTTGGCAAATTGAACCTTCTATTTGCGTTGATATTGCTTGTATCGATTTTGATGGGAGTAAGTTAAGAGAACCGAGATTTCATGCGTTTCGGTTTGATATGGACCCTATGCAATGTACGTGGAAGCAAATGCATAGACAGCTTCAACCAATTCCAGACACTGTGAATATTACTCATCCAGAAAAGCTAGTGTTTTCGGCGATTCACCTATTAAAAGATGATTATTTGTTATATTTACAAAACGTTGCACCAATGCTGCTTCCATTTTTAAATAACCGTCTTTTAACGGTTATTCGTTATCCACATGGTGTACCAGGTGATAGCTTTTATCAAAAAAACAGCCCAGAAGGCACCCCTGACTTTGTGACAACACTTCAAGCTAATCAAATCCAATACATTTTATGTAACAATATCGAGACGCTGCTTTGGTTAGGCAATCAATTAGCGCTAGAGTTTCATATACCTTTTCAAACGGTTCAAACGGAAAAACCGACAGAAATTGTATTTGATTTGGATCCACCGTCCGTGTATGAATTTGGTCTAGCCATTGATGCTGCGTTAAAAATGAAAGTTATTTTTGATCAGTTTAACTTACAATCATTTATTAAAACATCTGGTGGAAAAGGGATGCAAATTTACATTCCTATCCCTTTTAATACTTTTTCATATGAGGAAACGGGCATATTTACAAAGTTTGTATGTGAATTTTTAGCTCAACAATATCCTGATCGGTTTACAATAGAGCGTTTGAAGAAAAATCGAGGGAATAAATTATATCTAGATTATGTTCAACACCGGGAAGGGAAAACGATTATTGCTCCCTATTCGACTAGAGGACATGAACGAGGATTTGTAGCAACTCCTTTATTATGGCAAGAAGTCAATCAAACATTAAAGCCTGATAGGTATACAATTCCAACCGTCATAAATCGCATAAAAGATATAGGGGACCCATTCCGAGATTTTCGTTTAGTAGGTGAAAAGCAAGACTTTGCAAAAGTAATCCAACAATTAAAGGGATTAAAGTGAAAGAAGGGAAAATAAAAGGAAGGGGGAATTTGTAAAAAATAAAGTTGGGGGTACTGTATGAGCGTACAATTATGGAGAGTAGGAACAAAGTATATTCCTGTTAGTAATCCCGGGGTTTCAAGTGTATGGTATGTTGAAAATTTAGGAGCAGCATGTACGTATCAAGACGAGGATAAAGCCATCTTGAATTTAGCGAATATGAGTATATTTCTTGTGAAAGCAATGAAAGATCAACACGCAAACTTTATTGATTGTTATGGAAATGAACACTTTTCAGTGACGTTTGAAGTGAATGGGATACAAGCGTTGGAGACGATGCATGAGGAATTTCTGGCTAAAGGGATAACAGTAGGCGATATCGAAGACAGAGGACATAGTGGGCGGAATTTTGTTTTTACGGATTTAGATGGGAATCAATTTGATGTGTGGAGTGAATTAAGTCCTTCTTTTAAAAAAATGTTCCAAAAGTTATAGAACGGGAGGCAACATGATGATTAAACCATTGTTAGACGGAGTAGAGGCTATTTTTATTCCAATTAAAGATCCCAAAATCTCGGCGAAATGGTATGAGGAAAAGCTAGGATTTTCTCTTCTTTACATCGGAGAAACGGCAGCCGTCATGAAAATGAGTGAGCATTCTCAAACTGTAGTAAGCTTAGTAAAAACGGAAAATCATCAGCCATTATCATTTCCAAATAATGAATTTGGTGTAGGGAAGTATTTTAATTTTTTAACACAAAACATTGAAGACACTTATAGAAGTTTGATTGAAAACGGTGTGAAGGTCAACATGATTAGTAGTGAGGGCGGTGCAAAGTTTTTCACTTTCTATGATCCAGATGGCAATCCATTAGGTGTTTGTCAGTAAATGTTAAGGGGCTACCCAGATTTTCTGAGTAGCCTATTGAGCACTATATATTATTCATTAAATACAAAAACCATACTGCATGATTTTGTTCATCGGCAGCATTTAAACGATATTGTTCACTAATATAGGGTATATTAGATTCTCTAGCTGCCTGATGATAAAAATCAACCGCTTCTTGTTCATCCTTAAAAGCAGTATCGACACCACTTTTAAAATTGGTTGGTAATGGTTCACTTAATTGCGGAGAATATTGGTGGCCGGTAAGAAGTGTATATATATTTGAAAATCCTTGATAATGACGCATCTCATCTTTTCGAATTTCCAGAATGCGATGTTTGACTATTTCGTCTGGCGCAAGCTTTGCCAATTGTTCATAAAAATGAATAGCATTGTATTCCCCATTCATTGCTTTCATAAGATTAGTAATTAATTGACTATTAGACATTGGATGACTTGTGTATTGCAATTTTTCACACCTTTTTTCTCACTATATGACAATTGATAGAGAAATGTAACATGTCCAAATACTGACTTCAGGTAAGGTCATAAGGAAAAATGTAACCTTCATATGAAACTATTTGTCTATCACACCGTATTTATAGAGAAATACATAAGAGAAAGAGGTATACATATGAAAAGAATCCTTCACATAGTCCTACTTGGCGTATTACTTGTTGTGTTATCTGGATGTAATATTTTTTCGTGGGGAGTAGGCAATTTAAAAGAACAGTTCAAAGGGCGAGAAATAACCATCCAAACATATGATGAAGATAGTCAATTAATAGATCAAATAAAAGGGAAAAGTATTAGTATAAAGGCAGATGATGATTTTGCTTTGAAAGACACAGATGGGAAAACAGTTGAAAAATCTTCTGTATTAAATATTACAGTAGGTGGAAAACAAATGCTACATGTGGGAAGTAGCTTGATAGCTTATGAAGAAGGTTTAACCAATATTTTCGATGAATATTCAAAAACGGTTGAATTGAATAATTTTGACCGATCTGTTCCATTTGTGAATCGTATGGTCAATGATATGAAAAATTTAACAACAGGTAAGGATCAAATTATTTTAATTCGGTCTCAATCAGGACAGCCACTTGCGACATTTGCAGGTAATGATGTGAGTTACTTTGCTACTGAAATTGATAAATCGACGGGCCTTCTAATCGATGACAAGTACTTATTCATATACCGTTGTGATTATACAATTTATGATACAGCTTTACTTCAATAATAAAGATAGATGGTCATGGCAACAATAGGTATAAATTATTTAAAAAAGGTGTGACATACTTGAATAAAGCGGTATTTTTAGATCGTGATGGGGTCAT
>DEQI01000360.1:3649-6136 GCA_002360295.1 Planococcaceae bacterium UBA3370 | reverse complement strand
GTTTCCGGACGTAATGTTGACATGATATTCCTCCTAACATGTTATTCGATGGATAACCGGTTTGTCCGAGGAGGGTTTAGAAAACTAAAAAACCCTCTTCCTAAGAAGAGGGTTCGCAAATGAGCAAATTTTCCTCCCCTTATCTGCCAGATCCCGATTAGAATCTGTAGGAATTAGCACCTTAGTAAGTTCGTCACTTACTGGTTGCCGGGCATCACAGGGCCTAGTCCCTCCGCCGCTCTAGATAAGAGTATATGATTCATGTTCCATCGTTGATTCACAGTATAAGGCAGATTAATCCAGTAAGTCAACTGTTATTTTCAGAAATTTTAAAATTAATAGACTTAACATGCGATTTAAGTACCTTCCCAACGATGGATTCATTTAACATAATATGTTAGGATAAAATGGTCTTGGCGTATATATTTAATCGTTTATTTTTCACAAGGGGGAGAAAGAAATCATGACAAGAGAACTTTTACGTAGTCATTCATCTGTTCGTAAATATACAGGGGAAATCATTCCTCGTGAAGTCGTTATGGATTTAGTGGAAACAGCTCAAATGGCAGCTAGCTCACACTTTGTTCAAGCGTATAGTGTAATTTGGGTAACAGATGAAGATAAAAAGAAAAAATTAGGTGAGTTATCAAAAAACGAATTCCAATTTAGTACAGCTGGTGCCTCATTCCTGTTTTGCGTCGATTTCAAACGTTTACAAGTAGCCGGTCAAAAGCACGGTATCGATATTGTCGCAGATTCTGCAGAAAATGTTCTAGTGGGCGTAGCAGATGTATCCTTATTTGCTCAAAATTTTGTGATCGCGGCAGAAGCAGCAGGCTATGGTATTTGCTATATCGGTGGCGCACGTAATAACCCTGCCGAAATTAGTGAGCTATTCAATTTACCCGAATATGTTTTCCCATTATTCGCTTTGACAATTGGCACACCTACAAAACGTAACGAAACAAAGCCGCGCCTTCCTGTTGCAGCAGTGTTACACGAAAACAGCTATAATGTAGAACAATATCATACATTACTAGATGACTATGATGCGATAATGGAAGGTTACTATGCTAGCCGTTCATCTAATCAAAAAATGGCAACATGGACAAAGCAAATGGCGGACTTCCTAATTGATCAAAAACGTCCATTTATTAAAGAATTCCTTGCATCAAAAGGATTTAATTGGAAGTAAAAATGAGGATGCAGGATGTTTTACTTTCCTGTCATCCCTTTTTAATATGAATTTTCTGCAGTCAAATGGACTACATCCACACCGTTTTCCTTCAATAAATTAAAATAAAATGGATCTTCTCCAATGACATATACACGGTCACAAAATGTCGCTATTTCATTCATATCATGAGATGTGTACAACACCATTTTGCCTTCATTTTTCGCAAGATGAACTAAATATTTTCCTATTTCATTTTTCGACTTCATATCAATCCCCACTGTTGGCTCATCCAATAAGAGCAATGTCGGGTTATGAAGCAAACTAATCGCCATATTCAATTTCCGTTTCATCCCACCAGACAAGGAGCTCACCTGCTCTTTCCACTGTGTAAGCTGCATAGTTAAACAAAGCTCTCTGCACTCTTCCTTTGTCCTTCTTATCCAACAAAGTTTCTCGAAAAATAGCATATTCTCCTCTACCGAAAGATCTTCCCATATCGATAATTCCTGTGGGACGTAGCCAATATGCCGTCTTATAAATTGTTCATTCCCTTTGTACAAAGAACCATCTAGTATAACTTGCCCTGCAGTAGGCTTAGTGACAGTCGCTAAAATATTTAGTAGCGTCGACTTACCTGCTCCATTTTCTCCTACTAAACCGATGACTTCCCCTTTGTCTATTCGAAAGGAAACATCTCGTAAAATGCATTTTTGCTTATAGTTTTTTGCTAAATTTTCAACTTGAAGCATGAGATCGCCCCCCTCTCCGTACCGTCACATATAAAATCACGACTATACTAACAAGCCATAGCCAATTTGGCTTCTCTACTATTAACGACTGTACTGGACTCAAATATTGCATCCCTTCAAAACGCCGAGTTAAGCCATCAATCGGAACCAATGCCCCTCCTAAAATAATAAGGAACAAAGACAAAAGGATGCTGGCAACATAATAGAAAAAAGGCTTCGTAAAACAGCTAGCCATGACAAAGGACAATATAGAAATAGTCACAGAAAAAACGATGATAACAAATAGAAATTGTGACCTAATCACAACATCGAGCACTACAGTGAGTAATAACACAGAAATGACGTTCGAAATGACCACTAATAAGGTGTAAAAGCATAAGTTCCATAAGCTATACCACTGAAAAGGAACAGATGTATACAGCCAACGAACCGCTATCGTTTTTGAATTTTCTTTAATCACCCAATCGAACACATAAAATGTCGCCAGCATACTAAATAACGCCCACACACCCCAAATATTTAACAACGCCGTACGCTCAGAAGATTCGACTTGTGAATCTG
>DEQI01000360.1:0-3462 GCA_002360295.1 Planococcaceae bacterium UBA3370 | reverse complement strand
TATCGAACGGTCAGTAGAATACATTTTTATAACTTGATTGCGATAGCCGGTTTTTAATTTATCCTCAAATCCCTTTTTAATGACAATGACACTATCAAGCTCGTATTTTTCAAGCTTATATAGAGCATTGTGTAAAGATAACTGCTGCAACTGAATATTAGGTGTCTGCTCTAAGCTTTTAACAAGCTCCGTTGCAAGCGTTGTTTCTTCTTCCAATACAACACCAATAGGAATACTGGCGTTTTCTTGTACAGCACCTATCGTCTTCATAACAATCACAGTCATGATGAAAGGGAAAACTGACCAAAACAATATACTTTTCCAGTCTTTTTTCAGACGAATGAGTCGCGTTAGAAAAACAGCCTTCATGTTCTCCACCTCGTAAACAATAGTGCTAGCCCAAACAAACTAACGGACTTTAAAGCCAAAATAATAGTTAATAATGTGTAATCTGCGTAATTTCTCTCTTCAAGTATGATATCAACGAGCCAACTAAATGCTTCATTAGAAAAAATCCAAGGCAGTAGTGGTTGAAGTATAAAAGGAAAATAAATAGTCGGAACAATACTACCGCTCAAGATCACTACTATGAAAACGAATAATAGCTGCACTAATAATGTCGCTTTCATCGATTTTAACAACAGATCAATAATCGCTAGCCCCATTAATACAGAGACTGCATACAAACTAACAAAGCCGAGCACTCGTATATAGTCAATCATGAAAAATTCCTGTGGTACGTAAACCATCAACCCATAAAAAAATGGCAGTGCAAAAAGAAGACTACATGCTAGGGAGACAACAATTCGCGCAACCAATTTTTGCATTGAGGTAACACCGAATAACTGCAAACGGATCGTCATAGCACGATGCTCCTCTTTCCTAATCACGGTATAAAAGCCTAATAGCCAAATCGTCAACAAAATAAAAACGCATACTAGCGAATAATATTGCTTTGGTGACGTACTCGCCGAATTTTCAATCGTTTCCTTCACTAAAACATTGCCCTTACCAAGAGTAAACAAAGTAAAACTCATAAATTGATCTAACACAAACTTTTTTTCTTGTTCAGCGTCCATATAAAACTGATCTGCATAGCTAAAAACAGTTAAAATATTGGCCTGTGCTGATTCAATGTAACGGGTTAAGCTTTCGATTAGTTCGAGTACGATATAGCTTTCATTGGCACGTCGCACGTTTCCAATAACAGGTAATTGAACATTTTCCCCATTATACAAGTTATCTGTAAAACTCTCTGGTAAGATGATATACGCACTCAACTCATTCTGTTTTATCGCCTCATCTGCTTCTATTTCGGTCATGAATTGAATATCAAGATGCTCGTTTTCATGTATGGTGTACCTGAGCAATTCGCTCATTAATGCCGTTTCAGTCGTCTTATCCTGATCAACAAATGCAACTGTAATAGGCTCATCTTGAGGGGTCAAAACAAATGAAATAATAAGTAGCAAAATGAAGGCGATAAAAATTAAAGGTAATAGAAAAAGAAGAAGTAATGAATACCTCTTCTTCTTTAACTGTTTTCCGTATTGATTTATAAAAAATAGACAATGTTGAACGCTTTTCACAATCAATACACCCATTCATTAATAAAATAAACTTTCAAAAGCTTCCGCGAATTGGTAGCCCCACTCTTCAAAGCTTGGTAATAGATCTTCATATAAATATTGTTCAAGCTCTGTAGCATCCATGCTACCAAGATCTACTGTCTCTTTATCTGTTGGAATTTCTATTTTCTTAATTAGCTCTGCTTTTTCTTGAATATTTAACTTACCTGCAAAATCAGCTGTTGCTAATCCGAATGAATAGTCTCCTACTACACTATCTTTCTTGTATGCCGAAGAACCTATCCAGTCCAACGTAAATGTATCGTACCCATCTTCAAATGTAAGTACACGCTCAAACTGACGTTCTCCATTCGTTAACGTCTCTTCACCTGTATACGTTAAACCTTCACCTGTATTACTTAACATACTCACTTTGTCAGAAGCTTTGCCATCTTTCCAAGATAGCTCTCCTTTTAAATGAAGGGCAGATTCACCCTCTGCAAACTCATAAGCAAATACTTGTTGTTCTTTTTCAAGCAGCTGTGTTCCTTTAACAATCACAAATTCTTCATCAGCTTCTTTTGCTTTCATTTCACGTTTTACAATATGCTTATCAGCAACCCAAATGACCGATTCAATGTTACCTGTTACATCTTCTGTTTCTTTTAATTCAGTAATTGCCTCATCAAGACTTGATTCAAATTCTTCTTCGATCATAGCAACAGCCACATCTATTTCAGGACCGCTAGATTTTTTCAATATATCTACTAATATCGCTTTCAACTTCTCGTCTTTTTTAGCCTTTTCTAGCACTTTTACTAGTAAATTTTGAGCCTCTTGGGCAGATAAATTCATTGCAACACGATCTGTTTTCATAGATTTTCCGTGCACATCAATCGTTTCGCTTTCCTTTGTAAATGCATCATTTGGAAGCTCTTTATAAACATATTTCACATATTCATCAAGTAAATAGTTAGATTGTTCATCTGTTAATAAAGTACGATTTTCTAAAATATCAGCTAATCCTAACTTCTCATCCCCGACATACGTTTCGTCAAAGTTACTCATTACCTTACCGAAATCATTATCTTTTAACTGAATATATTTATCTGAAAATGGTAAATCAATCACTAATTTTTCAGTTGTAGCATAGCCAGTAAAGTTTTCTACTTTAACATCCATAAATGAGCCTTCGAAATCCGCTGAGGCAATATTTTCTACAGGATCCTGCTGTAAAGTAATTTTTGCTGAAATCCCACTTAATAAACCATTCAGCATAGCACCATACACATCTTGACCATCATGTTGTAAAGATAAGTCATATTCATACTGAACAGGCTTTTCCTTCGTTACTTCTATCCAATCGAACTCTTCTTTATATCGATCCTTAAATAATTCAACCATATATTTCGCTGAATCGATTTCTGCTAAAAAGTATTGTTCTTTCGGTGATTTTTTAAAGAAAAATACTGCTGCTGTCACCGAACCAATTATTAATATTAATGCCGCAACTAAAATTGGAATAAATCTCTTATTCATTCACAACTTCCTCCTTGCACCTTTTTTCATCGGTGTGCAAATTATTACATTTTTCACACTCCTCTCAATACTACATTATTTAGAATTTTTTTAAAACCACTTTTCTGTATTCATAATGATTTAAATATTTTCACTATAACCACATTTCCCACTATTATAAATGGTTCGAAGCTCGTACATCCTTCCAGCTATTCCTTGAAAAATAAGTAAAACGTATAACGTCAAAATCAATAATCCTGTACTTTTTGCCTTCCTGATCATGAGTAATTATGTTATTATCGAACTATAGCAATCTATGAAAAGGGGGAGTTTCAATGCAAACCAATCGGCACGTCGCGAAATCCCTTGAGCGTCA
>DEQI01000312.1 GCA_002360295.1 Planococcaceae bacterium UBA3370 | reverse complement strand
GAAATTTTATATTTTTCGGACTTAAAACATCAAATATTAGATGGCAGTCCATTAAATGATGATATGAAAATGATGATTCAAAAATTTGAAGAGGCAGATGGTTATGTCATCGCATCTCCTATTTTCCAAGCATCGATTCCCGGCGTTTTAAAAAATGCTTTTGATATGATTAGCCCCAAAGCCATGCGCTATAAGCCAGTGGCGATGGTAGCAAACGGAGGAACTTATCAGCACCATTTAGTGATCGAAAATCAATTAAAACCAATTTTAGATTATTTCCGCTGTTTAGTGACACCTAATTATGTGTACACCCACGCGGATCATTTCGATGCTGAAAACAAAATTATCGACAAAGATGTGCACGAACGCTTACAAGAGCTTGCACGTGTATTCGTTCAATATTGCGAAATGAGCAAAACACTTAGCAAACAGCCGATTGATACGCCTTAATGGCTGCGTAAGACGGCTGAAAAGTAGTGTGATTTAATTGCTACCAAGTAACCCACTCGTTTGTGAGTGGGTTTTAGTTTGCATAAATATTCTATTTAAAAGGAGTGCCGATATAGGCTACGCAATCATTGGGTACTTCGAGTACATCCTTTTGCGCAAATTTTTCAAACAGACTAGCTAACTCATTTACATAGGCTTCAAACTGAGCATCGCCTTTTTTCAGGGAATAGGAGGCGGATAAACACCGTTGCAAAAATGTTTCCTTTGAAAAGTAAAGCGGATTTGGATACTTTTCAATCACGTAATTATTATTGAAAAAGGTAGCAATCGTAACGTCGTCATCTTGAATACCGCCACTAAAGCCGTAAAAGTCGGGACAATATTTCTTAAAAATCGCGTATGTCTCTTTATTTATCGGTGCGCTTTCATCCCGCATATTCCATATTAAAAATACGCGACCGCTTTTCTTTAAAATGCGCACACACTCCTTTTGAAACGCAGACGGATCAAACCAATGAAACGCTTGAGCAACTGTAATCGCGTCAACCGAATCATGAGGGAGTGTCGTATCTGCATCCGCCCCGTTGACAATTTGTAATGAATCGTAGTGCTGAAGCTCCCGCTGTGCAATGTTGCGCATATCATCATTCGGCTCCACTGCCATCACACGGCTCCCTCTTTGTAATAATTGCTTCGTCAGTTTTCCAGTGCCCGAGCCAATATCGGCAATAACAGACTCAGCAGAGAGCCCGTAGTTATGATAAAAGCTGTCTATCAATGCTTGAGCATATGAGGGGCGTCCTGCCTCATAGTGTTGCGCTTTTCCTGTAAACTTATCAGTAGGTTTCATATGAAATTATCCCTCCTATTTATGACCATTATGAACGTTTTTAACTAATATATAGTTTATATTAGTTTGTAGATAATGGAAATAGATGGCGGTCTTTTTGAATGGTAAAAAAGAATCTGAAAGTTTATCCTATTCCTCTACTAAATAATGATAAATATCATATTGTACAGGTTGTTCTAATACCATATTCATTGTCACTACGGAATGAGTTTCACCTTTATCTAGTAGTTTGCTATTTTGAGCTGTTTCGGGATCAACTTTAACAGGACCTAAATAATAAAAATCTCGTCCTTCTACATTATCTTTTTTTACAAAGAGCAATACATGAATGCCTAATTTACTTGAATGAATAATTGGCTGCATATCTTTTGCTGTAACAGTTCTATTTTTAGTAGAGCACCATGCAAATATTTCGGGAGATAAAAACTCATCCATATACATCGCAGCTTCATAGTTCTCTTCGTTTTTATGATAGTTCACAAATATCGGACAATGCCCATCTTTAGCACGACCACCATTTAAGGTGCCTTCTTCATTACTCGACCAATTTAATAAGCGAGATACATCTTTACGAGTATATTTTTTATAAAGAGTGAAGGGCTGTGACAAATCGTAATTTTTGCTATTTTCAAAAGAACAGTTTAAAACATCGGTAAGTAACAATTTAAAATACTCATTTGATAAAGCTTGCTTAAATGGTTCATTTAAAGAATACATGTCATCCTTACGAACAATAATTGGGAGAGAACCGTATTTCTTTTTAGCAATAACAGTAAAGAAATCTAAAGATAATAGATTTTCGACAGAGTTGATTACTTCATCATTAACATATGTTCCTTTAGTTTCTAAATATGAAATATATTCTTGTATAGAAATAGTGTCCTTTTCTATTAAATAGTGTAGTAGAACAAGTTCGTGAATTCGTTTCCCATTTATGAGCTCAATAGATACAAGTGATAATAGCTGAGTTTCATATTCTGACAGTAAAGGCTGTGATTCTTTTACACGGTTTAAAAATGCATAATAGTTATCTGTAGATTTAATAAGTACTTCAGGATCCACTGAATTATGTTTAATGAAATCACTTAACATCGGTATTTTTCCAATACGATATTTTAAATCCATATAAGCTTTTTTTAATGTAGTAAATGAATGAAGGTCCTTTGTTGCATTAATTGCATCGAAAATTCGTTTCTTAGCAATTTCTTCAAAGTTAATTGTTGAAACGCCACTAATATAGTCTGTATTAACAGTTTTACGGCGTACATTATCCTTATTCATTGATTGGTCACCCGAAAGTGCTATAGGAATTAAAAAGTTGTTTTTGTAATTCCCGATAAAATCAATAACCGTAACATATTCTTTTTCATTGTGCTTTCGTAAACCTCGTCCAAGCTGTTGGATAAAAATAATACTGGACTGCGTTTGTCGAAGCATGACAATTTGATTAATAAAGGGGATATCGATTCCCTCATTAAAAATATCAACTGTTAAGATATACTGTAGTTCACCTTTTTCAAGACGTGAAATAGCTTCTTCACGCTCATCTTGGGAATGGTCACCTGTTAGTGCAGTCGTTTTATAGCCACGCATATTAAGGATGGTAGACAGTTTATATGCCTCGTCCTTAGAGCTACAGAACATAAGCCCACGTACTCTATCTCCAGAAAATCCATAGTAAGAAATCTTTTCAATAATATGGTCTACGCGTTCTTTCGCAACCAAATGTTGAAGATCTGCCGTTTCAGATATCGCTTCTCCATTTACTTCATAATCTGTAACGCCAAAATAATGAAACGGACAGAGCATTTCTTCTTCTAGTGCAGCCTGTAAGCGAATTTCATAGGCGATATTATAATCAAATAGCTCGAAAATATTAAAGCTGTCTGTTCTTTCTGGTGTCGCAGTCATACCAAGTAAAAATTGAGGTTCGAAGTATTGAATAACTTTTGTATATGTATTGGCTCCTGCACGGTGAACTTCATCGATTAATACATAATCAAAATGCTCTTTTGAAAATTGTTGCAAATAAGCATCACGAGAAATCGTTTGAATCGTTGCAAATAGATAACGGGCATTTAAATCCTTAGAGTTTCCTGATAAAATGCCGAAATCCTCATCATTACCACCTAAAATTTTTCGATAATCAGCCATCGCTTTTTTGAGAATTTGCTCACGATGTACAACAAATAACATTCGTTTAGGGCTAGCATTCCGAACATCAAAGGCTGATAAATACGTTTTTCCTGTCCCAGTAGCTGAAATAATTAATCCTTTTTTTGCCCCGGATGATCGTAATTCTTTTAATTGTAATAATGCAGCTTCTTGCATTTTATTAGGTGTAACTTCTAATGCTTGACGTAATTTATTTGTTGTATATAAAGGAGGAGCATTCACTATTTGTGATGAAAGCTGCTTAGAGAACTCGAAATTATATTGTTGCTGGTAATTCAAAATCCATTCATCAGTCAGTTGTGTAGCTATTTGCCAAGCGCCCTCGAATTGGTTTTTAAAGTGATGGATGACCTCTCCATCCTCTAATGAAGTTAAGAAAATATTCCACTCAAAATTGGCTTTCAATGCACTAGCCGTTAAATTAGAGCTTCCTACGATTAAAGAATAGTAGTTTTCATGCTCGAAAATATAGCCTTTTGAATGAAAGCCTTTTGCATCAGATAATCGTACTTCTACATTTTTTAGCTTCAGTAGCTCTTTAAACATTTTTGGCTGATTAAAGCTTAAAAACGTTGACGTAAGAATTCGACCTTGAATTCCTTTCTTTTCAAGGTCATAGAGCATCGTTTTTAATGTTGCTAATCCACCTTCTGTAATAAAGGCGACTGAAAATATAAATGTTTTACATGTTTTAAGTTCCTGTAAAATGGTTGCTAATACACTTTCGTTTTTTTGATTTGTAAGTAACTTTGGTTTGAACTGGGCAGAAACTGGTTTATATTGATCTATAAAACCTTTATGTAAGGAATCCTCAAGCTTTTTTGTTAATTGTTCCACTTTAAACCACCGACTTTCAGCTGTTATTTTTCTACAATTAATTTTTCAACGGCTGGAATATCTGCTGGAGCAAAATTAAGTGAAAGCAATTGATTGCGAGGCACCCATCTTGTCTCAGCATGTTCTAAAGCAGTAGGGACACCATTTAAAATAGTCGACATATATGTTTCAAGTCTTACAATGACTTTTTCATATTCATATGTTGTATCTTCCACTTTATCTCCCACCTTAATCTCGCAGTTAAACTCTTCTTTAATTTCACGGGCAAGTGCTTGCTGTGGTGTTTCATTTTCTTCAATTTTTCCACCTGGGAATTCCCAATAGTTTGGTAAAGACATTTCAGGACTTCTTAAAGCACAAAAAATTTCCTTCTTATCATTTTCAATAATCGCCCCTACGACGTGTACAGTTTTTTTCATGTAGATCATCCTTCCTATATGAAATTATTATACCGAACTCTGTCTAAGCATGCAGCGTAAAGTAAAATACTGCAATTAATTTACAATTGCTAGAGATCTCTATATTGTGTTTAGCAAGGAGTGACGAGGATGAAACAAATTGTAATTAAAATTGAGCATGGTTTAGTCGTAGAAGTAATCGCTGAGGAAGAAATGGAGCTAGTCATTTTGAATGTAGACGGCGGACATGAGGACCAAGAAATGCTGATCAATGGAAGTAGTTATTTTGTAGATCAGTATATTGCAGATGTGAATAAAATTGAAATTGAGGTAATTAAAAAAGCATTACAATGGAAATGTTGAAAATCTTGGGAGATACTAATTTTATAATACCAATGAAGGAGATGCAGTAATGGAAAATGTGGTTCTTATAAAAATAAATAAAAGTTATAAAGAAAATATGCTTCCTGAGGAACTATATCATGTTACTAGTCATAGTTGGGTAGCCTCTCTTGAAAAGACAGATACACGTGATATTCAATATTATTGTGCTGTCGTTAAGAATAAAATTATAGAAGTATATCTCTTTGAAGGATATGAAGAAGAAATACCACGAAGAACGCCGCCAAGATATATATTGCATGGTAAAGTCCTTAACAATGAATTACGAGATAAACTTATTGGTTTAGATGTAAGCTCAATTCACAAAGGTTCAGGAAATCCAATTAAATACACTAATTTAGATATACTTCTAAACCTTAAGAAAAATAATCTGGAAATTGGACCGCAAACGGATCACGTGGAGGAAATCCCTTCCCACATCCACGCCTACCTAACATCCCGCGGCTTCCTTTACTCAAAAGAAAACATCGCGAACCTATACCTATCCCTCCGCAGTAAACCGTTCGTTATTATTTCTGGTATTTCTGGCACTGGGAAGACGAAGATTGTACAGTTGTTTGCGGAGAGTGTGGGGGCGACAGAGGAGAATGGACAGTTTAAGTTGATTTCGGTGCGTCCTGATTGGAGTGATAGCTCGGACTTGCTTGGGTATAAAAATCTGCAAGATCAGTTTGTGGAGGGGCAGCTGACAGAGATTGTGAAGCGGGCACATGCCAATCCGCAGCTTCCGCATTTTGTTGTGCTGGATGAGATGAATTTAGCCCGAGTGGAGTATTATTTGAGTGAGTTTTTAAGTATTATGGAGAGCCGTCGAGTGGGGGAGGATGGGGAAGTTGTTTCTTCAACACTTGTGACAACGAATGATGGTGAGTTTTCGTTGCCAAATAATCTTTACATTATCGGCACGGTGAACATGGACGAGACGACCCATCCATTTAGTAAAAAGGTGCTGGATCGTGCCAATACGATTGAATTTAATGAAATCCGGCTTAATCATTTTGCTATATTTGAGCAAGAGGAAGAAGAGGTAGCTGCCGTTCGTTTAGGGAACGACCAATTTGAATCGAAGTATCTGTATTTAAAACAGGCTTATCCACAAAATAAAGAGCTTGTACAAAATATTTCTGCAAATCTTGAAAAGATAAATGAACAGTTACAAACAATTTATGCACAAGTCGGTTATCGTGTGCGAGATGAAATTTGCTTCTACATGCTGTACAACGATGAGATGCAGTTGCTATCTGAAGAGGAAGCATTTGATTTCTGTGTGATGCAAAAGATTTTACCGCGTATTTCCGGAGCTGATACGACTGTGGAGGACTTGCTTAAGAACTTATATGAGCAGTTTGCAGGTGAATCATATGTTGAAAAGATAGATATACCGGATAGTGCTACGTATCCTCGTAGTGCAAAAAAAGTAGCAGAAATGCTAAATCGATTACATAAAGATGGCTTCACGTCATTTTGGGTATCGTAAGGAGGGGGCAACATGCTCCAGACGGCAAAAGAAATAGAATTATTAGTTATTGAAGCAACTGAGGTAACTGTTGTATTGAAGGGGAAAATCGATACAAGAAAGCATCGTTCAGCAACGGGGTTTATCCCGATGACATTTTCTACTGATGTGGTCGATGGCGATGTGCAAATTTATCATATTGAGAGAGGGCAGTTAGCACCTTTTGAGCCGAATCAAATGGCACCGATATTTTTTGAAAATGGCCATTATGAGATCATTATTTTACCGAAAACTAAGGATGAAATTAGTTTTTATCATGAATATGAGCCGTTTCGCAATGCCGTAACAAAGCTTTCTAGGTCAAATATTTTAACAGGGAATCTTCTTTTTCGAAATGAAGTTGGTTTATCCACAATGGGAATTTTGAAAAATGGACAACCACTTTTTTCATTTACTATTGAAGTTTTCCCGACAAAGCTTGATTACCAAAAGGATTATACGGCACTACTGGATGAAGTGAATGCAGAAATTTATAATTTGGCGTTTAGTTTTATTCGCCGTACACATTTACGGGCAAGTCGAAAGCAATATAAAGAGCCGTCATTGACAGAGTTTTATCGTATTTTGAGAGAGCATTTTGATGAGTACATAAAGGCTATTCATAATATTGAAAGGTATCCGCATCATCAGCTCGTTACAACGTATGAGGAAGTGCGCGGTGATCGGTTGCGTCAGCAGGATAGTAAGGGACGGGCGTATTTACGTAAAAATGCACATAGGTTTGTAGATGTTGCGAATGGTTTGCTGTTAGCGAATCGAACGGTGCTGCCGGAAAAGGGCTTACTTCAGAAAAAGCAACAAACATATGATACACATGAAAATCGCTATGTAAAATGGACGATGCACCGCATTCGAGCACGGATTGGACACGTAAAAGAAGAAGTGTGGAAGTCATATAAAAGCCGTAATGTAAATCCAGACAGAGCGTTACTGCAGTTGTTAGAGTATATGGAGAAACAGCTAAGTGTTCATTTACGAAAACCCTTATGGAAACAGGTTGGACTGCTTGATCGTTCGGTATATAGTTTAGTGATGCAAATGGGAACAGGATACCGAGAAGTATTTCAAATCTATGCCATTCTTTCACAAAGTCTAGTGTTACACGGAGATATTTATAAAATGTCGGTGAAAGACATAGCGACATTATATGAGTACTGGACGTTTCTTAAGCTTGGGCAAATCTTATCAGATAAATGTATTGGATTAGAACAGGATATTGTGCGTGTGGATCGGAATGGTCTATATGTGAACTTAAAACAAAATCAAACAGCTACTCGCACATTTAAGCACCCATTAACGGAAGAAGAGATTACACTTCGCTATCAATACAATACAGGAAAGAGATTGCCAACTGTTCAGCAAAATCCAGATTCTATGCTCAGTATTGCAAAGAAGGGCAAGGATTATTTATTCCAATATATTTTTGATGCCAAGTACCGCATTAATGTAGAAGGACAACCTGGACCAATGGAAGAGGATATTAATACGATGCATCGTTACCGGGATTCGATTGTCGTGGAAAATGGCGACAAATACGAGCGAACTGCTTTTGGGGCATATGTGCTGTTTCCGTGGAATGATGAAGAAGCGTACCGTGAGCATTCACTTTATAAAAGTATTGAGAAAGTCAATATTGGTGGACTTCCGTTTTTACCGCACCACACGGGACTCGTAGAACAAATCATTGATAATTTATTAAATAAGAGTGCGGATGAATTACAGCGAGAGGGAATTTTACCAAGAGGTGAGATGACTTATTTAGCGGATAGTGATGGTACAGTACTTGTTGTCCATGATTCTGATGTAGTGAATCAAAATGACCTCATAGAGAATACCATTTCTACATTTATTGAAATAAAAAATGCACAGTTGCCAGATGGATTTAAGACTATTAAACAAATCGCAATTGGAAATGATAAAGGAATTTACTCTATTGCCAACGCTCATTTTGTGCAAAGTAGTGCATCGACAGTAACGTTTTATTTAGAAAATATAGATGAGCATATGCTGGTATTAAATGAAAATTATGAATGGTCACAAGCATTGATTGTTGATATTAAAAGCTTTGATTTGGCCGATCATTTTTCTGAGATTTTCGTTCGAGGTATAGAGGCTGAATTATTAAAGATGTTCCGGCGTATTTCCAAAGACCTCATTGTGCAATTAAATGATCCTCAAATTACAAATAGTAGTAAGGTAGAACGATTTATTGTAGGAGATAAAGCCTTTGTTCTACATCAAGATGTGCTTATTTGCGAAGGATTTGAAATTACTATTAAAGAACGTCCACTATATGAAATTTTTGAGCAAGTTACCATGATTTTAGGCACTTCTACTTTTGAGTAGGAGTGTTTTTTGGTTCTATTCGATTATCTTTTTTCTTAAATTAACGAAAAGTTTTGCCTAAGATAAATAACTTTTGGTATTAGATAAATAACATTTGAAATAAGATAAATAACTTTCGGTATTAGATAAATAACATATGGAATAAGATAAATAACTACAATCATCGGAACAAACAATCTTGTTTGATGTTTAATTAAAGTGAGGAATATTTCTATACAACTATTTTGCGGCTGTAAAAGTGTT
>DEQI01000337.1:17720-18301 GCA_002360295.1 Planococcaceae bacterium UBA3370 | reverse complement strand
GATGAAAGAAATATATATTTTGAAATAGTAAATACGACGTTAGCAATGTTCCATCAAGATTATGAATATGATGAAAAAACGATATTAACAAATGTGAAAAATGTAGAGTTTAAATCAGTTGGAAAAACAGAGCTTATAAAAGGTTGGAAAGAGCTATTTTCTGGAGAAAAAGAACCGAAAGATCATGACGAGGCGTTACCAGTTGTGTCCAAGGGTGAAATGGTACAAAGTAAGGTTGATATCTTGGAAGGTACAACAACGCCTCCTAAGCCCTATACGGAAGGGCAGTTAATCACGATGATGAAAACATGTGGAAAAGCAGTTGAAGATGAGACCGAAGTCGAAATACTCAATTCCGTAGAAGGGATTGGAACAGAGGCAACTCGAAGTGGCATAATTGAGACGATTAAAAAGCATGGTTTTATCGAGGTAAAGAAAAATATCGTAAGCATTACACCAAAAGGAGAACTCCTTTGCAGAGCGATTGAAGGAACTTTACTTTCTAGTCCCTCTATGACAGCTAAATGGGAAATCTATTTGAAGAAAATAGGGCGTGGAGAAGGTTCGGCGAAACATTTTAT
>DEQI01000337.1:0-17641 GCA_002360295.1 Planococcaceae bacterium UBA3370 | reverse complement strand
GTAGATCAGTTTACTAAATCCGTTAATAAAGAAATTGTGACTTGTCCAACATGTAAAGTCGGCAACATCAGCTTACGCAAAAATTTTTATGGCTGCTCAAATTATAAAAATGGCTGTAAACAAACATTTCCTGAAAGGCTATTAGGGAAAAAGCTCACAGAGAAAAATATTAAAGACTTATGTAGTAGTGGTAAAACTGCAGAGATAAAAGGTTTTAAGGCGAAGAGTGGGAAACAGTTTAGTGCTGCTCTACGTTTAGTTGAAGGTAAAGTTGAATTTGATTTTAAAGTAACTAAAAAATAAAAATGAAGGCGGTTTGTATTCGTACAAACTGCTTTTTATATTGTGAATAATTATATTTAGAGATAGTGTTAACAAATGAAAATTTAAAAAGTGTAGTAAAAATTCGGCCCTGTCAGTAAAAGAGTTAGAGGACTATAAAGAAATCGCTTAGGAGTATTTCGTGAAAAAGGAAAAGTCTGCATTATTGGCTGTGGTGTGGGTCAGGATCTCGTGATCAAGTAACACATCGTGCTATAGATGCTATGAGCGAAAGTCATTTTATAATCAACTAGTATGATGGAAACAATCGAACAAGCCCATGAAGCAATAGGAAAGGTAGAACAAGGTTATATTGTTTCAATTTTATCAAGTGGAGATGCGAGCCTTTATGATATAGCGCAGGAATGCTTTATGAAACATTATATTTTTTAAAAATGGAAGGAACATACAGGTGGGGCATTTAAAATTATTCCTGGAATATCTAGAACAGCTCTTAATGCATGTGCTAGCTTAATCGGTGCGTCCCGTATAGATGATCATTGTGCAATTAGCTTACATGAAAAAAACACTCCTTGATCTATTATTGAATAACGGATCGAAGTTGCAGCTATAGGAGATTTTGAAATGGCATTCTATGATTCTAAAATGGATGCGGCACAACGTAAAATTTTTAAAAATTTAAAGGTTGGTGTTACTGCTGTAGTGGAACACATTAATTATATCGTAATTAATGTAGCAATGTCTTGCTGTGATATTTATAGTATGAGTACAGTTTCGCTAATGAATATTAATTTGACTGCCTTAGACATGTCCGATGGTGAGTAAACTGAAAGAAATATAGTAATTATATATTTTCATTTATATATATTTGTGCTACCATTTCATCGATAAGTAACACGATAAACTTGTTTCGGTAGATTATAACTAAATGATAGCAATTAATAGTTTCATTTTCTGAGGATTAATAAAGCCAATAAGAAATAATATAAGGGATGGTTGGTTACTCACCTTCGGGCTGGGAAATATCATTAGATTAAAGGAGGGGGGAGAATACGGTGGAAGATTCTGTATTAAAGAGATTTGGCGTTTCAATGGAGAATTCTTTGCTTCAAAAATTTGATGGTTTAGTCAAACAGAAAGGGTATGTGAATCGATCTGAAGCTGTTCGTGATCTTGTAAGAGATGCTCTGGTTCAGCAATCATGGGAAATGGAAGATCAAATTGTAGCAGGTAGCATCCTTTTATTTTACAGTCATCATCAAAGAAATTTGCTTAATGAGTTAGCATTAATTCAACATGATATGCATGAAAATATCCTAGCTACTACACATTTTCATCTAGACAAAGACAACTGTCTTGAACTCATCATTGTTAAAGGAAAAGCAAAAGATATTCAGCATCTAAGTAATAATATGATGACTTTAAAAGGTGTCGACTATGGGAAATTTATTGTTGCACCAGTAGAGAAAGTGTAAATATTTTTATTTGAGATAAGGCAGATTGTTCAACTTATTAGAGAAAATAAAAATTAGATGAAATTGATACGGATATCCTTATAAACAAACAATAAGAATAGCTTTTTTGGAAAAAATCAAAACTAGTATTGATTAAAATTAAAATCGTTTGGATAGAATACTGGACCAACTAAAGATGCATTACTTGTTTATCATGTTTATACTTCTAAAAAATTGATCTACATCGAATAGAGTTATTTCAAACGAACATTAGCAATAATTATAAAAACCTACTAATTGCTGATACCTTAGATACTTTATCAATCCGCTTTCCTAAGCATGAAGGTTGCCATAGTACAATGCAGTAGCATAAGCAACATTCAAGAATATTAACATAAGAAGAGATTTTGATAGTTTAGAAGAGTAAATAAGTGTATTACAGGACTATGTTCATTGGTTTAATCACAATAGGATTCACGGGATGTTTAGTTCTATTAGACCTGTCGATAAAAACTTTCATACCTTAAAAAGTTGTCTAGTTTAGTGTTGACAATCCAATTTGATATTTGTTCAGGAAATGGAGATGAAAAAATGGAGACCTTATTAGAAGAAATAAAGAATTACTGGACTAATAGGGCAGAGGGGTATTCACAAGTGAATTGCCAGGAACTTGCTACAGGACAGGGCAGTGTTTGGATGAATGAAATTAAAAAACATATACCCAAAAAAGAGGGTTTAAAAATACTAGATATAGGAACAGGGCCAGGTTTTTTTGCCATTATTCTTGCTGGAGAGGGTTTTGATGTAACCGCAATAGATTGTACATCGGCTATGCTTGACATGGCTAAACAAAATTCAAGAGAACTTAGAGAAAATATAAAATTTATGCTTATGGACGCACAAAAATTGGAATTTGCAGATGAAACTTTTGACGTTGTCATATCGAGAAATCTTACATGGAATCTAGAAAATCCCCAACAGGCATACATGGAATGGACACGGGTGCTAAAAAAAGACGGAGTGATATTAAATTTTGATGCCAATTGGTACCATCATCTGTATGACGATCATATGAGACAGGCTTATGAGCAGGACAGAAGAAGAACTTCGGAGCAGGGAGTAGAAGACCATTATACTTGTACAGATATTGATACTATGGAGAAAATCGCAAAAGAAGTACCATTAAGCAGGATAATGCGTCCTCAATGGGATGAAAAAATCTTAAAGGACTGTGGAATTTCCGATGTATTTATAGATATAAACGTATGGGAAAATGTGTGGTCGTACATAGAAAAGCTGAATTATGCTTCAACTCCGATGTTTTTAGTTAGGGGGATAAAAAGATGATGAATATAGATAACGAGAAACAAAAGGAAAGAATATCGAATTATTGGAACAAAAGAAGCACAAGCTTTGCTAAGTTAAGGCAGGAAGAGATAGAAAGTCCGACAGGTGAACTATGGATTAAAGAACTAACAAGGAATATAGATTCTGATAAAAGATTAAAAATTCTTGATGTGGGAACGGGAACGGGTTTCTTTTCTATATTGCTTTCAAGAATGGGACATGAGGTTACAGGTGTTGACTTTTCGAATGAGATGATAGCAGAGGCTAGGCAGCTCTCACTAAAATACGGTGTAGATGTTGATTATTATACAATGGATGCTGAAAATCTGGAGTTTCCAGATAGAACATTTGACTTAGTGATATCAAGAAATCTTACATGGACATTAACTAATCCTGAAAAAGCATATTCACAATGGATAAGAGTGTTGAAAAAAGGTGGCATACTTTTAAACTTTGATGCCGAATACAGCAAGGAGAGTTTTTCACATACTTCAAAGCTTTTGCCAAAAGAACATGCACATAATCAGATAGATCACGAACTGCTCGAGGAATGTGATGCTATAAATAAAACTCTTCCTTTAGGGCATAAAACCCGTCCTGAATGGGATATGAATGTTTTAAATATGCTGGGCTGTAATGATATAGCTGTCGACAAGACTGTAAGTAAAAGAATTTATTCAGAAATCAATCATTTTTATAATCCTACACCTATGTTTTTAATTAAAGCGATTAAGAACGAAAGATAGCGTTGTAAGGAAAGGATAAAAATTATGAGAAAGTACGTGTTTAGAAGATTATTACATCTTATACCGATAATACTGGGTATTACTTTCCTTTCATTTGTATTAATGCGTACCGCCTCTGGAGATGTTGTAGATGTTATGTTTGAGAATAGCGGAGGTGTCGTAGCCCAGCAGATACTAGATGAAAAAAGGGCGGAACTTGGACTAGACAGGCCTTTTATAGTTCAGTATGCATCATGGCTTGGAGGTCTTCTTACAGGTGACATGGGTACATCCTATGTATCAGGGCAAAGAGTATTTGAAACCTTTATTTCCAAACTTCCTAACACGATCATGCTTACAGGTTCAAGCATTTTGTTGACGATCACTATTTCTATTCCATTTGGTATTTTATCTGCAGTGAAGAAGAACCAGTTTATCGATTATGTTATTAGGCTTTTCAGTTTTCTTGGTAACTCAATGCCTAATTTTTTTGTCTCTCTTATTTTGCTTCTACTATTTGCTGTAAAGCTTTCATGGCTTCCAGTTATGGGCAATGGAAATGACCTTAAAAGCTTGATACTACCTACGCTGACACTGGCAATAGCCATGTCTGCCAAATATACAAGACAGGTAAGAGCTACAGTTCTTGAGGAACTTAGCAAAGACTATGTTATGGGAGCAAGAGCAAGGGGAATAAAAGAAAGTGTCATTATATACAAAAGTGTATTAAAGGCATCTATGCTTACAATTGTAACACTTTTAGCATTGTCGATAGGTTCTCTTTTAGGTGGAACTGCGGTAGTTGAAGCAATATTTATGTGGGACGGTGTGGGAAAAATGGCCGTTGATGCAGTTACAATGAGAGATTATCCAATCATACAAGCTTATGTAGTATGGATGGCTATTATTTACGTTGTGGTTAATCTAATAACTGATTTGATATACCACTATCTTGACCCAAGAGTAAGAATAGGTCGGGAGAATTAAGCTATGAACAAAATTGTAAATAAAAAGAATAAAAGAAAAATATATCGTGATTTCACAAAGGTGAAGTTCATTTTTTTCGCGGCACTTGCAATAGGAATTGTATGTATTGCTATATTTGCCGAGTTTATAGTTCCATATGACCCCTATGCACAAAATCTTTCGGAAGCATTACAGGCACCGAGTTCATCACACATTTTAGGCACGGATAGATATGGTAGGGACATGCTTTCCCGAGTGATTATGGGTGCCAGAATAAGTGTATTTTCCACGTTAGCACTTGTGTTAATCATAAGTGTGTTTGGAACAATTGTTGGTATATTATGCGGATATAACGGCGGGAAATTAGATTCACTAATCATGAGAATATCTGATGTTTTTCTTGCATTCCCTGGAATGGTTTTTGCTATTGCTGTAGCAGGTGTAATGGGTGGAGGTATGGTAAATGCCGTCATTGCTTTGGCGGTAATTTCATGGCCTAAATATGCAAGAATAGCTAGAGGACAGGTATTGGCGATTAAGGAAATGCCTTATATAGCAGCATCAAAGTTATCGGGAAGCTCGACTGTAAAAATACTATTTAGGCACATTATGCCAAACATAGCAGGACCTATTCTCGTAACTGCAATGCTTGATATTGGTACCATGATGATGGAATTAGCAGGGCTTTCATTTTTAGGATTAGGAGTACAACCTCCAGCAGCAGAATGGGGTTCTATGATGAGTAATGGCCGAAGCATGATACAGACTTCTCCATGGGTCGTTTTAGGGCCAGGGTTTGCAATATTTATTACAGTAGCTATATTTAATCTTCTTGGTGATACAACAAGAGATTTACTTGATCCGAGAAGAAATCAAGTATAAAAGTTAAAATAAAAAGGTGAAGAATAAAAATGGTAAAGGAAAAGTTTAAATTTAAATCAATAATGGCTGTATTACTTGTCGGAACAATGTTAGCTGGTTGTTCAGAGGATAATTCATCTGCACCAATATCACAGGAGGCGGATAAAAATACTGCATCAGAAGAAACTGTATTCAATTACGGAACAACCGCTTACGGTCCTGAGATGGGTAATGCCGGATTAAACCCTCATGATAACTATTCTGGTTGGTCTACTATCAGATATGGTGTAGGGGAGACATTATTTAAATTTAGCGAAACAATGGAACTTGAACCTTGGCTTGCAACAGGATATGAGCAGATTGATGAATATACGGTGCGTATTAATTTAAGAGATGACGTTGAATTTTCAAGCGGAAGAAAAATGGATGGACAAGCTGTAAAAGAATGTTTGGATCATCTTATTGCTGTACATGATAGAGCGCCTCTGGACTTAAGAATTAAAGAAATAACAGCAGATGGACAGAGTATAACCATTGTATCAGAAGAAAAGGTGCCCGCATTGCTGAACTTCCTTAGTGATCCTTATGGTGCAATCATAGATATGTCATACGGAACAGATGGTGTAACTGAGGATAGAAATGTTGCGGGAACTGGTCCATATGTAGCATACGAAATTGCTGATGATCATATTTATCTAAAGAAGAACGACAACTACTGGGGTGGAGAGGTAAAAACGGATAAAGTAAACGTGCGTACAATAACTGATGGTGACACACTGACAATGGCACTTCAGTCAGGTCAAATTGATGCGACTCAGGGACTTCCTTATGCAAGTATATCGCTTTTCGAAAACAATGATGATTATAAAATACGTTCAACAAATACATCAAGAGCATTTTTTGGAGCAATGAATTATGAGACACCTGCTTTACAAGATATCAATGTAAGAAAAGCCATCTCTATGGGTATTGATAAAAATAGTTTTACATCGGTATTGTTAAATGGTAATGGAACGCCTGCTGTAGGTGCTTTCCCGTCAAACTTTACTTTTGGTAACGATCAGGTTACTGCACCGGAATATGATCCTGAGGGAGCAAAAGCATTACTGGAGAAGTCCGGTTGGAAAGATACAGACGGAGATGGATATGTAGATAAAAACGGAGAAAAGCTTACAATTAGATGGCTTACTTATCCTGGACGTCAGGAATTACCTTTGCTTGCTGAGTCAGCACAGCAAACGTTAAAGGAAATCGGTATAGACGTTGAGGTCAATTCAACAGCTAATCATCTTGAAATACTTCCTACAGGTCAGTGGGATATTTATGTAAGTGCATTCGTAACAGCGCCAACAGGTGACCCTGCTTATTTCTTTACTACACATGCTTTAAAAGACTCTGCAAAAAACAGAGGTGGATATTATAATGAAGAGCTAGAAAAACTTGCGACACAGCTTTCAATTGAATTTGATAAAGAGAAACGGTCTGATTTAGCGATTCAAATGCAACAGATTATACTTGATGACGCAGCGTTTGTTTTTGCATCCCATCTAAAAATGTCATTTGTGATGAAAAAGAATATCGATGGTTTTGAAGCGCATCCTTCTGATTATTATGAAATTACTGCTAACCTTGATGTTAAGTAATTATAGAATTTGAGGTAAATGTATGGAAACTCCATTGTTGCAAATTAAAAACGCGGATATAAGTTATAACGGGAAAACGGTTGTAAAAGATTTTTCGATTTCTCTTAAACAAGGTGAAATACTTGGTATAGTAGGAGAAAGCGGAAGCGGAAAAAGTACAGTAATCAAGGCTGCTATGGGACTTCTAGGTCGAACAGGTCACGTTACCGAAGGAAGTATATTTTTTAAGGGAAAGGACTTGAGTCAACTTACTTCGGAACAAATGCGCCGTCTTAGGGGGCCAAAAATGGGCATGATTTTTCAAAATTGTGCAGCATCTCTTTGCCCAATAAGAAAAATTGGAGACCAACTTTTTGAAAGTCTTAATCAACATAAAAAAATTTCAAAGGCAGAGATGATTACGCAATCAATAGAATTAATGAAGAAACTAAATTTAAATGATGGAAGTAGAATTCTAAATAGTTATCCTTTTGAGTTATCGGGGGGAATGAATCAAAGAGTCGGTATTGTAATGGCAATGATGTTGAATCCAGAGCTTCTTTTTGCTGATGAGCCTACATCTGCACTTGATGTGACCGTACAAGCTCAGGTTATCAAAGAAATGATGGAAATGAGAGATTTATATAATACAGGAATCGTTTTAGTTACGCATAATATCGGTGTTGTTTCCTATATGGCTGATAAAATAGCTATCATGTATAAGGGAAATTTAATTGAATACGGAAGAAAACAGGAAATATTGAATAATCCAAAGGAAGAATATACAAAAAAACTTTTAGAAGCTGTTCCACGGATTTGTAAGGAGTAATTTATGGTTACCGTTTTAGAAGTGGAAAATTTAAAAAAATCCTTCCGCAACGGAACTTCTGTGGTTAAGGCGGTTGACGGAGTTAGCTTTGTACTAAAAAAAGGTGAAATACTCGGTATTGTAGGCGAAAGTGGCTGTGGAAAAAGTACGGTTGTAAAGATGATCACAAGACTGACTGATTGCGATGATGGAGAGATCATACTTCATTCTAAAAATATAACAGCGTTAAAAGGTAATAAGCTTGTCGATGTTTATAAAGATATTCAAATGGTTTTTCAAACACCAACAGAATCATTTAACCCTAGAAAAACACTTGGTAGTAGTATTATAGAAAGTCTGATTAACAATGGTATGAAGCGCAAAGATGCTTGGACAAGAGGTGAAAGACTTCTTGAGTTGTGCGGCCTAAATCCAGCATATATGAAAAGATATCCGCATCAAGTTAGCGGCGGAGAATGTCAAAGAGCAGCGATTGCAAGAGCAATTGCCATTAACCCCTCTGTTCTCATATGTGATGAAGCTACATCTGCACTTGATGTTACCGTTCAGGCACAAATTATAGAATTATTAAAGACGTTGCGTAAGGAGTTTGATATGTCCTATCTTTTTATATGCCACGATTTAGCATTAGTACAGCAATTTTGTGACTTTGTAATAGTGATGAACAACGGGAAAATCGTTGAGCAAGGAACTCCTGATGAAGTAATCAAAAATCCAAAAATGGAATATACAAAAATCCTTGTAGATTCAGTGTTTTAAGGTTAAATGATTCACCAATCAACAAAGAATCCCATCAAATAGCTGGCAATTCAGCTTTTTGATGGGATTCTCTTTTTTTCCTCAAACATTCTAAAATCAATAACAGAATAGCTGGAGCAAAAAAATCAAGAACTAACCAAAGAAGTAGAGGGGAGGCTGCTTCATAACAATTTAGGGATATGAGGATTGTAAAGCTGCCACACGAAGAAATAGGATTTACTTACCGGTATAAATTCTGTTAGGATAAAACAGAAGTCAGAATGTTTCAAAAAAACCACTTGGATTCTAGAAGGATATGATGAGGGAAGTTGATTTGAAATAAAATGCTAATGACTATTTTAAAATGAAAAATTTGAGAGCAGGATGAGATGTGAAACAATGACATTACAACAATTAAAATATGTAATTGAAGTGGCAAGAAGTCGATCAATTAGTAAAGCGGCACAAAATTTATTTATTAGTCAACCAAGTCTATCGAATGCACTTAAAGAATTAGAAAATGAAATGGGTATTAGAATTTTTTTGAGAACTAATAAAGGAATTATTTTGACACCTGAGGGGACAGAATTTTTAGGTTATGCTCGACAAGTAGTTGAACAAGCAGCTCTTCTAGAAAATCGTTATTCGAATACTCCATCATCACAACAACACTTTTCCGTATCCGCCCAGCACTATGCGTTTGCGGTAAGTGCATTTGTGCGCTTGCTAAAAGAATACAACCGAGATGAGTACGAATTTACGTTAAGAGAAACAATGACTTATGAAATTATTGAAGATGTAAAAAATCTACATAGTGAAATTGGCATTTTATATGTAAATGATTTTAATAAAAAAGTGATTCATAAATTTCTTAGAGAAGGTAATCTTATTTTTCACGAGCTGTTTGATGCAAAACCACATGTATTTATTAGCTCACGAAATCCACTTGCCCAGCAAGATTTTGTGACATTATCCGATTTAATTCCTTATCCGTACCTTTCCTTCGAACAAGGAGACTATAATTCTTTTTATTTTTCTGAGGAAATTTTAAGTACCATTTCTAGACCTAAAAATATACGTGTTAGTGATCGTGCTACACTCTTTAATTTATTAATTGGACTAAATGGTTATACAATTTCTACTGGTGTGATTAGTCATGAACTTAATAGTAAAGATATCGTATCGATTCCTTTACAAGTAGATGAACGAATTACAGTTGGCTATATTACACATAAAAATGTGAAAAATAGCCCTTTAGCAAATATTTATATTGAGTATTTAAAAGAAACAATTACAGAAGAACTAGTCTAGCTATAGTTTAAAACTATAGCTAGAGATACATTTTAGATGTTATATGGTACCGTTTTTATAGTGGTACAATTTCCTTACATGAAAGATTAAAGGAGAGACACATGATGCCAGTAAAAACTAGTACTTCACCATTTCGTTATGATCATGTAGGTAGCTTATTACGCCCTGCAAATTTAATACAGGCGCGTGAACAATATAAATCGGGCTTGATCACGCAAGAGGAATTAACAAAAGTAGAAAATGAAGAAATTATTCGCATTATTAAAAAGCAAAAAGAAAATGGTTTAATCGGAGTGACAGACGGTGAATTCCGTAGAAGCTGGTGGCATTTTGATTTTTTAGGTGGGCTTGACGGCGTAGAATTATACGCAAAAGAAACGGGTCTGAAATTTCATCAAATGGAGACGCGTAAAGGCGGTATCCGTATTGTTGGAGAAATCGATTTTTCAACACATGCCTTTGTAGAGCATTTCAAATTTTTAAAAGAGCATGCTGGTGATGCAGTAGCAAAACAAACGATTCCAAGTCCCAATATGCTATTATGCCGCGCGGATGTAGAATTCGAAAAATACAAGGACCGAGAGAAGTTCCAACAGGATACGATAATCGCTTATCAAAAAGCAATCCAAGCATTTTATGATGCGGGCTGCCGTTATTTGCAATTAGATGATACAGCTTGGGCCGATTTCTTCTCAGAAGAGGGGCATAACAAGCTACGTGATCGTGGTTTAGAGCCGGCTGAAGAATTAAAAGTATTACAACGTATGATTAATGAATCCATTGCTCATAAACCAGCAGATTTAGTAATAACAATGCACATTTGCCGCGGTAACTATAAATCTAACTATTTTTCAAGTGGTGGCTATGATTATGCTTCTGAAGTAATTTTTGGAGGGTTGGATGTAGATGGTTTATTCCTAGAATTTGACGACGAGCGTTCAGGCAATTTTGAATCATTAAAATATGTTAATCGCAAAGATTTAAAAGTCGTATTAGGCTTAATTACTTCTAAATCAGGTGAATTAGAAGATAAAGAATATATTAAAGCCCGTATCGCAGAAGCGGCAACTTATGTACCGCTTGAACAGCTTTGTTTAAGTCCACAATGTGGCTTTTCATCCACGGAGGAAGGGAATATTTTAACGGAAGAACAACAATGGAGCAAACTTCGCTTTGTTAAAGAAATCGCCGATGAAATTTGGCCATAAGCCTTGTTATGCAACTATGTAATCGTTTGTGATATACGTGAATTCATAAATATTTAGAAAATTTTTTAGATGAAAAGCTATGATCTTTGACGGAAAACTTTTAGATTCCGTTTAAAGGGGATAGCTTTTTATTATATTTTAGCTAAGTTCTATTAAAAAGGAACGTTGATTAGAACGAATTCAATAATGTTATACATAGGTAATAAGTAATATACAAATAAATATTCAATTCATTTAATTGAAAATAAAGAATAATCACACTTTATGTAAACCCTTTTTCTAGATTTACATTTCATATGAAGGATGGTAAACTTAGTTTTATTGATAACAATATATTGTGTTTGTTTTATAAAGGTACTACTATATGTAGTTTAATAGGGAAGTTTGGTGCAATACCAACGCTGTCCCCGCAACTGTGAAGCTGACGACGATTATTGCCACTGTGCATTCGCATGGGAAGGAAATCAGAGAATGAAGCAAAGCCAGGAGACCTGCCTATATAAAACATATCGATCATTTCTTCGGGGAATAAGAAATGGGAGCGTAACCATTTTTTTTGTGGTATTTTTGACGTTTCCATTTTAGGCTGTCTCTTTCGAAGAGACAGCCTTTTTATATTATGAAAAGAGGTATTTATATGAAACTTTATACAAAAACAATTTGCCCTAAATGTCTATGGGTAAAATCTGAATTACAGCGTGCAGGTCTTGAAGCAGAAATTGTAAACATTGATCATGATGAACAAGCCAAGCAAACCATTATGGAAGCAGGCTTTTTAAGTGTACCTGTTCTTGAATATAAAGAAACTTTAATAGGAGATGTAAAAGAAATTGTTTCGCAAATTGAGCTGATTTCACAATGATTGTTTATGCTAGTCGAACAGGTAATGTTCGAAGTATTGTATCTAAATTAAGTCATGAGTCCATTGAAATCTCTGAAGGATTATTATTGAGAGAACCTTATTTATTAATTACATATACAGATGGATTAGGTGATGTCCCTATAAAAGTAGCTCGTTTTTTAGAACAAAACAAGGAATTTTGTAAGGGTGTAGTTGTCAGTGGGAATAGTAACTTCGGGCATACTTTATTTGGCGCTGCAGGAGAAAAAATCGCATCAACGTATCATGTTCCCTTAGTACGTAAAATAGATTTACGAGGTTATCAAGCTGATTATGATGCAATTCAAAGTTTTTATGAAACGAGGGTGTTAGGATGAAAACATATTTAAAGCTTAATAATGATGTATTGAATCGTTATAGAACAACCGGTCAATTAGAGTTAGAAAAGGATCGTGAAGCAACGCGACGTTACTTTTTGGAATATGTTAATGTGCGTCTGCGTTATTTTATTGATATCGAAGAAAAGATCCGCTATTTAGTCGATGAAGGTTACTATGAGAAAGAATTTATCGACATGTATGATATGGAATTTATTAAACAGCTATACAAGAAAGCCTATGATTATAATTTCCGTTTCCCTTCATTTATGAGTGCGAGCAAATTTTATGATAGCTATGCAATGAAAAGTCGTGATGGGGAAGAAATTCTTGAAAAATATGAGGACCGTATTGTCATAATTGCCTTGTATTTAGCACAAGGAGACACCGCTCTAGCAGAACGATCTGTCGAAGCTATGATGGAAGCCTATCAACCTGCAACGCCAACAGCATTAAATAGTGGGAAGAAGGCACGTGGGGAATTAGTAAGCTGCTTTAAATTATCAATGGATGACTCAATGAATAGTATTTCTGAAAATATTGGCTATTGTTTGGAGTTATCACGCCTTGGCGGTGGAGTTGGAGTAAACTTAACAGATTTACGTCCATTAGGTGATCCAATTAAAGAAATTTTAAATCGAGCAAGTGGGGTCATCCCAGTCGCTAAACTGTTAGAAAATTCTTTCAGTTATTCAAATCAACTTGGACAAAGAAATGGCTCGGGTGTTGTTTATTTAAATATTTTCCATGCGGATATTGAAAATTTTATTTCATCAAAAAAACCAAATGCGGATGATAAAATTCGCCTTGCCACTCTTTCAACGGGAATTATCATTCCAAGTATTTTCTTCGAACTGATGAAACGTGACAAAGATATCGTATTATTTAGCCCATACGATATATTTAAGGAATATGGTAAACGCATGTCTGAAATTTCAATTTCAGAGATGTACTATGAGTTACTAGATAATCCGAATATCCGTAAAATTAAGCGTTTGAATGCGCGTAAACTTTATACGGAAGTAAAAAAAGCACAATTTGAATCAGGTTATCCATTTGAAATTTTTGATGATAATGTCAATGAAGTACATCCTTTAAAAAATATCGGTCGTGTGAAAATGTCCAATCTATGTACTGAAATCCTGCAAGTGCAAGAAACAAGTATTATTACGGACCAAGATCAACCAAATGAGTATGGGCTAGATGTTTCCTGTAACTTAGGGTCCATTGATATCCATACAGCTACTAAAGTAAATGATTTTGGAATGTTAGTCGATACAGCCATGCATCTACTAACGAATGTTTCTCTAATGACAAATATTAAGAATGTACCATCAGTTGTGAAAGCTAATAAGTTAATGCATTCAGTAGGGCTTGGTTGTATGAATTTACATGGCCATCTTGTGACGGAGGGAATCATGTACGGCTCAAAAGAATCTATTGATTTTATGGATTGCTTTATGGAAGCGATGAACTATTATTCACTTAAATCATCAATGGAGATGGCAAAAAAATGTGGTGAAACATTCTACCAGTTTGAAGAAAGTGATTACGCTTCTGGTATCTATTTTGATCAATATGTAAATAAAACTGAAGAAGAAATATCAACTACGGTGTTAAAAGCACTGGGCAATGTTCCAATCATTACAACAAAGATGTGGGAAACATTAAAACAGGATGTCATGCAATACGGTTTATTTCATTCTTATCGTTTAGCTATTGCACCAACGGGAAGTATTTCTTACATTCGTAGTTGTACTGCTTCAATCGCTCCAATAACAGAGCGTGTGGAAGTTCGTGATTATGCAGATAGCAGAACAATTTATCCAATGCCACATTTAACAAATGAGAATAGTCATTTATATGTAGAAGCATATGATGTGAATCCTTATGATTTAATTGATTTATACGCGGCTTCTCAAAAACATGTAGACCAGGGCATTTCCATGACTCTTTATGTAACTGATAATTGGACAACAGAACAATTGGCTAAAGTTTATATTTACGCTTGGACAAAAGGCATTAAGTCTGTTTACTATGTTCGTCAACGTTTACAAAGCCTAGAGGAGTGTGTAGCATGTCAAATTTAATTTATGAAGCGGTCAATTGGAATAAGCCAACAAGTGAACTTGCACAAGTATTTTGGGACCAGCAATGGAAGCAAATTTGGTTTCCTGAAGAAATTGCAGTAAGTAAAGATATTAAACAGTGGAAAAGTTTTGAACATCAGGACACGTATAAAAAGGTATTTGCAGGATTAACGTTGCTTGATACAGTGCAAACAAACATCGGGATGAATCGCGTTGCCGCTTATACAACAGATTTACAAGAAAAAGCTGTTCTAACGGTTTTCGATGCATTTGAGGCGATCCATGCCAAATCTTATTCTTATATCTTCACAACGCTTTGTACGAATGAGGAAATAGATGAGTTATTTGAATGGGTAAAGAAAAATGAATACTTACAATATAAGGCAAATAGAATCGGAGATATTTACAACAGTATCGAAGAAGGAAATTCAGAGAGCTTATGGAAAGCAATGTTCTCGTCTGTTATGCTCGAATCTTTCCTTTTCTACTCTGGCTTTTTCTACCCATTGTATTTAGGGGGACAAGGTTTCCTACGAAATAGTGCAGAAATCATTTCGCTTATATTACGAGACGAATCAATTCATGGTGTGGCAGTAGGATTTTTTGCTCAAAATTTATTTAAACAGTTTTCAAAAGAAAAACAAGAAGAGTTAAATTTATGGGGCTATGAATTTTTACTAGATTTATATCAAAATGAAATGAATTATACAGATGATATTTATGCAGAAACAGGTTTATCGCCTGAGGTAAAAGCCTATGTTCGTTATAACGCCAATAAAGCGTTAATGAATGTTGGGTTTGATCCAATGTTCCCAGAAGAAGAAGTTAATCCAATCGTAATGAATGGTATTCGTAACGAAGGATCTACCTATGACTTCTTTTCACAAAAGGGTTCTACCTACGCAAAAGCAAAGGTAGCCCCAATTACAGATGATACATTTAATTTTAATCGATAAGGATGAATAATATTGAACTTAGAAGTAAAAATCAAAAGAATTCACGCTGATGCAATGCTCCCTTTGCAAGCCAATCCTGGTGATGCTGGAATGGATCTTTACTCAATCGAAGCGGTTGAGATTCCAGCAGGTGAAGCAAAACTAATTAAAACCGGTTTACAAATTGAATTACCAAAAGGAACTGAGGCTCAAATTCGTCCGAGAAGTGGACTAGCACTAAAACATAGTGTAACCGTTCTTAATAGTCCTGGCACAATTGATGAAGGATACAGAGGAGAAATCGGTGTTATTTTAATTAATCATGGTAAAGAAACATTTAGAGTTGAACAATCAATGCGTATTGCTCAAATGGTTATTCAATATATCCCATCCATTCAACTCGTAGAAGTTAATGAATTATCTCAATCAGTCCGAGGAACATCTGGATTTGGAGCGAGTGGCACTAAATAGGATAAACATTATTTTATAATGGATGATCTATAGTACTTCTTATAACAGCAAATACTAGTTATTAATTTATTGGGAAGATCTTTTTGATAGAATTAGTTAATTACTTCATTCTATCAAAAAAGGTCTTCTTTTTTATGATGAGTATGATTAAAAAACCGGTCTTAACAAACGTGAAAATTTAGAGTTTTAATCGGGGTTAGAACACCAGGTCTTGTGAAAGGCTGTAAACAAACAATACCTGAAAGGCTATTAGGGAAAAAGCTCAACCCCAATCTAGAGGAATTGTTTATACATCAATAAAAAGAACTGATAGCCATTTTCTTAGGAGAATGGTTTTTTATTTTTTTAGAAAATTATAGTTTTGTTAGTTGTGGATACCTATTGATGAAAGGCGTTTAGCTATAGCGCTATAGCTTAGATTTTGCTTTAATCCCACTGGGAAAAGTGGTGAAACGTAACCTTTTGCATCGGGCTCTCCGGCGTTTTAGCTTATTCTTTCTTAAAGACCTCTAAAAGGGATTACCTGAGTTGAATATACAGAAAGTTTGAAAGTATTTTAATTGAATGTTATATTGATATATTTATCAAAAAAGTATTATAATTCGAAGGGAGAATTTAAAGAATATACACTCTACAAATACTTCAAACTATATCCGTAATCATTTTACGGAGGACAAGTAAAAGTAGTTTGACATTTAGCTAATTAGGTCAACTTGTCTATATTTGGTTTTTGTTAAGAGTTAGTAGAAGGAGGGCATAAATGGGCTTATATCTGGTTATTAACATCCTTGGTATATTTGCATTTATTGGATTTGCCTTTTTGTTTTCAAAGGACAAAAAGAAGATTAATTGGAAGGCTACGGGAATTTTAGTATTATTCAATGCCTTCTTGGCTTGGTTATTAATTGCCTTTCCATTAGGGCGATGGTTAGTTGAAAAAATTGCTTTAGGTTTTAATTGGTTAATAGGAACTGCTTTTGAAGGTGTTGGTTTTGCTTTTGCTAGCATGGTCAATGTCGAAAATATGGATATGGTATTTAGTGCATTAATGCCAATATTACTAGTTGTTCCACTATTTGATATTCTTACATATTTCGGTGTTTTACCAAAAATCATTAAAGGATTAGGTTGGGGACTTTCTAAACTTACTAGACAACCTAAATTTGAAGCTTTTTTTGCAATTGAAATGATGTTCCTTGGTAATACAGAAGCATTGGCGGTATCGAGCGGCCAATTAAAGTCAATGAGTCAAGAACGTTTACTGACATTATCCTTGATGTCCATGAGTAGTGTTTCTGCAGCAATGATTGGAGTATACATACAAATGCTTCCAGCTCAGTTTGTATTAACGGCTATTCCTTTAAATGTTATTAATGCAATTATTATTGCAAATATTTTAAATCCTGTAGTTGTTAAAAAGGAAGAAGACGTTATTTTTGAAATGAATAAAGAAGAAAAGCCACCATTCTTTTCTTTCTTAGGAGAATCAATTCTCGGAGCAGGTAAGTTAATTTTAATTATTACAGCTATGCTAATTTCATTTGTAGCACTTGCTGCTCTGATCGATAAAGTTTTACATTTATT
>DEQI01000047.1:1366-16149 GCA_002360295.1 Planococcaceae bacterium UBA3370 | reverse complement strand
TATTGTATGCTTCAGCTCGTAGTCAGCATTTTTATGAAAAAGTGATACCTGCCTTAGAAGCAGGGAAGCATGTGTTATGTGATCGTTTTATTGACTCATCGCTTGCTTATCAAGGATTTGCACGAGGACTTGGGATGGATGAGGTACTTAGTATTAATGAATTTGCGATTGGTAAACGTATGCCTGATTTAACCATTCTTTTTGACTTAACGCCAGAAGTAGGGTTGGCACGAATACAAGCTAATAGAATAAATGAAGTCAATCGTTTAGATGCAGAAAGCTTAGCATTCCATCAGCGTGTATATGAAGGGTATGCAGAAGTGGTGAAACGCTATCCAGAACGTATTCAGAAAGTCGATGCATCAAAACCTCTAGAAGAAGTGATTGAAGATGTGTGGAAAATTATAATTGAACAATTAGGGTAAAAGTAAATGAAGTATGGAACTACATTGTGATATAATGGTAACACCGATTCTGAAGAAGGGGTGAGTACGGATGAAATTAGTAGTAGCAGTGGTGCAAGATCAGGATAGCAATCGTTTAGCGAACGCTTTAACAAAAAATAATTTTAGAGCAACAAAGTTAGCGAGTACTGGTGGTTTTTTACGTTCAGGTAATACAACGTTTTTAATTGGTACAGATGATACGTTAATTCCAAAGCTTTTAGAAATTATACGCGATAATTGTCGAGCGCGTGAACAAATGGTAGCGCCAGTTTCACCAATGGGTGGCAATGCTGATTCTTACATTCCGTATCCTGTCGAAGTAGAAGTCGGAGGAGCTACAGTATTCGTACTACCAATTGAGCAGTTCCACCATTTTTAAATAAGCTTGTAGAATGTGATGCAAAATGACAAAGCTTACATGTAAGAAATGTAGCATCATCGTGCTAGTATATAGTGTACGAAATACACGTTTCTTAATAAAGTGGAGGCGTATTAGTTGAAGATAAATCAAGATATTCGTATGTTAAATACAAATCGCAATGATCTAAGACCAACAGCTCCAAACAATAATCGTTTCGGTGAAATGGTTGTCAAACAAGGTTCTAAAATGCAAACAGAGCAACTAACGCGATTGTTAGGGGATATATCTGCAGCAGGCGAACGTGTAGCAAGATCTAGAAACTTACGTGAATTAACACGATATAAGATGCTAATAAAACGCTTTATGCAAGAAGCAGTAGATTACGGCCTTGAAATGAAGCAATCCCATACATGGAATCGTTTCGGTGAGGGACGCCGTTTGAAAATAGTTCAGACTATTGATGAACGTCTTGTCGAACTTGCACAAGATTTGTTAAATGAAGAGAAAGAAACAATTGATTTATTAGCTAAAATTGGTGAAATTAAAGGTTTATTAATTAATCTATATATGTGAATGTATTTTTTAGTAATGACTTGTTATTTGCTTACGTTGTTAATTGCTAAATGCAAAACAACAGTTAGTTTACTCGGTCAAGGTGTGTTTACGTAATGAGTAATTCAGTAAACTGCTTGCGATTAATGGGCGAGAATAGGCTTTTCATAAAAACCCGTGTCTTTGTCACATGACACGGGCTTTTTTCTAAAGGCATTATCATTAATGAAATAAAGTGGTGAAATAGATGGGACGCAATGTGGACGAGCTACAGATGCTACAGCCTGTAGTGATGAAGCAAATTCAAACAATTTACGAAAAGAATAGAATGGCACATGCGTATATTTTTGATGGGGAAAAAGGAACCGGAAAAAAGGATGTACTGCTATTTTTTATTAAACTCCTTTTATGCGATAATGTGTCGGAAAATGTTCCATGTGAAACATGTCGAAATTGTTTGAGAGTCGATTCGGGTAATCATCCGAACATTCGTCAAATTGAGCCAGATGGACAATTTATTAAAATTGATCAAGTCCGAAATCTGATGACGGAAATGACAATGACAGCAGTAGAGACTGGAAGAAAAATTTATGTTTTGCATCATGCAGACAAATTAAATAATGCTTCTGCTAATATGTTATTAAAGTTTTTAGAAGAACCAGATGGAGACGTGACAGCCATTTTATTAACAGAGCAAATTCAATCCATTTTGCCAACTATCCGTTCTCGATGCCAACATATAAAATTTTCAAAGATCCCACGTACATTGCTTATTGAAGCATTAGTAAAAGAAGGGATCACGCATACGATGGCATCTACCGTTAGCGTTATGACAAATGAGCTCGAAACGGCTATTTCTCTAGCAAATGATGAGCAGTTTGCACATGCGAGAAAAACAGTGTTAAAATTAGTAGAGATTGTTAGAAAAAATGTACATGAAGCAATGCTCGTTGTACATGAAGACTGGCTATCTACTTTTAAAGAGAAAAGTGACATAGAACAAGCACTTGATTTATTGCTTTTTGCATATCGTGATATTGTTGCAGTAAAAGCAAATCAAGAGGCTACAGTTACGTATCCAGATATGTTACAAACCTTTAAAGAAATAGCACTGCACACTACGTATGAGCGGCTATCTGCTCAAATGCAAGCCATTTTACAAGCGAGACAGCAGTTGCAACGAAATATGAATAAAACGTTGTTGATGGAGCAGCTTATGCTGAATTTGCAGGAGGGGTATACATTTGTATAATGTCGTCGGAGTCCGCTTTAAAAAGGCGGGTAAAATATATTATTTTGATCCAGGAGCGTATATACTAGAGGAAAACGAGTATGTTATTGTGGAAACGGCACGAGGTATTGAATATGGTAAAGTCGTAATACCGGTGAAACAAGTTGGCGAAAATGATGTTGTTTTGCCATTAAAACAAGTTGTCCGTCCTGCTGATGATCGTGATCGCATTCAAGTAGATGAAAATTTAGTTGAGGCGAGACGTGCTTTTGAATTAGCGAATACAAAAATTATCGAGCATAGCTTAGAAATGAAGCTAGTCGATGTAGAATATACATTTGATCGTAATAAAATTATTTTCTATTTTACTGCGGAAGGTCGTGTAGATTTCCGAGAGCTTGTAAAAGACTTAGCATCGGTATTCCGTACACGCATCGAGTTACGTCAAATCGGAGTGCGTGACGAAGCAAAACTTTTAGGCGGTATTGGTCCTTGTGGACGAATGCTCTGCTGTTCTACATTTTTAGGTGATTTTGATCCGGTTTCGATAAAAATGGCGAAAGACCAAAATTTATCATTAAACCCGACAAAAATTTCCGGTTTATGCGGACGGTTAATGTGCTGCTTAAAATATGAAAATGATGAATATGAAGTGGCTAAAGTAGGAATGCCGGATATTGGAGATGTGACAATGACACCCGATGGAATAGGCAAAGTAATTGGTCTAAATGTATTAGAACGTTTAATTCAAGTTTATTTGCAAGAACAAGAACGAGCGGTAGAGTATACGCTTGAGGAACTATTACAATGTGAAAAAAATCTGATATAGATAAAAGATTTAATGGGGTGGCTTGAGTGAAGGACCATAATTTCTTAGATACTATTATGGAGTTCGAACAACAGCTTGAATCAATGCAGCAACAGTTCAGTGCTTTAAAACAATATGTTGCGCATATGATGGAAGAACATCAGACACTTCAAACAGAAAACCTTCACCTACGTTCTCGTTTAGAAGAGCTACTAGCTAACGACCATGTTCTCACACAAGAAGAGAAAAAGAATACGGCGTTAGATATTGGGGAAGGATATGATAATTTGGCTCGCCTTTATCATGAAGGATTTCATGTTTGCCATGTTCATTTCGGAAGCTCGCGTAAAGGTGAAGATTGCTTGTTTTGTCTATCATTTTTAAATAAACAAAATGGTTAACTAAAAGGTGCATTTGTGCCCATCTATCCTTGATAGAGGGTTGCACTTTATGTATAAGTGGCAAGCTGCTATGATTTCTTTTGAAAATAATGTGCGTATGCAAAGGCAACGCTAAACTTAGAATATATATTTCTTAACATGAGAAAGGCTGATACCACTATATGTGGATGTCAGTCTTTTATTTTGGATGATGGAGGACATGATGATGGAACAATGGTTACGAGATGATGAGCGTCTGGATTATTTATTAGCAGAAGATTTACGCATAATTCAAAGCCCATCTGTTTTTTCTTTTTCATTAGATGCAGTGTTATTATCACGCTTTGTGAATGTACCCAAACATAAAGGGCATATTGTAGATCTTTGTTCAGGTAATGGAGTAATACCATTATTTTTAAGTGCTCGAACGAAGGCTAACATTACAGGAGTGGAATTACAGCCAAGATTGTTCGATATGGCGTGTCGAAGTGTACGATATAATCAATTAGAAGCACAAATTTCAATGACATTAGGCGATGTGAAAGAGGCGCCAGAGGCTTTAGGTATAGAAAAATATGATGTCGTAACGTGTAACCCACCGTATTTTTTAGCCCATGAATTAAGTGATAAAAATGTGAGTGAGCATTATGCGATTGCACGTCATGAAATCCATTTAACTTTAGAGGAAGCGGTATATGCATCGAGCCGATTATTAAAGCAAGGCGGTAAAGCGGCATTTGTCCATAGACCGGGCCGATTATTAGATATTGTAACAGCAATGAGAGCTAATCGTTTAGAGCCTAAACGTATTCGGTTTGTGTACCCTAAAATGGGAAAAGAGGCAAATACGCTGTTAATCGAGGCAATAAAAGATGGGAAACCGGATTTAAAAGTGTTACCGCCATTATATGTGTATAATGATAATAATGAATATACAGCTGAAGTGAGTGAGCTTTTATATGGAGAGCGAAAGTAAGCATTATTTTTATGTAGTAAAATGTCGTGATAATTCGTTTTATGCGGGCTATACAAATAACTTAGAACGACGTATTGCTACACATAATGCTGGGAAAGGGGCAAAATATACACGCGCAAGATTGCCTGTTCAATGTGTTCACTTTGAAACATTTGAAACGAAGCAAGAGGCGATGCGAATGGAATATGCCTTTAAGCAGTTTTCACGTGAAACGAAAGAGAAATATATAAGGGGAGAAAAATGTTGAAATCACAAAAAAGTAGCCAACATGAAACAGGGGCTTGTTTATATTTAGTAGCCACACCAATAGGCAATTTAGAAGATATCACAATGCGTGCACTACGTATTTTAAAAGAAGTGGATGTCATTGCGGCAGAAGATACACGAAATACGAAAAAGCTTTGCAATTATTTTACAATACAAACGCCACTCATTAGCTATCATGAGCATAATTTAGAGGCCGGTGGTGAGAAGCTACTTCATTATTTACGTGAAGGAAAATCGGTAGCACTCGTAAGTGATGCAGGATTACCTTGTATTTCTGATCCAGGAGCCGATATTGTGGTCAAAGCGATTAATGAGAATTTCGCCGTTGTACCAGTGCCAGGAGCGAACGCTGCACTAACAGCACTCATTGCATCTGGCTTAGTGCCGCAACCATTTTACTTTTTTGGATTTTTACATCGCAATAAAAAAGAGCGCCGTCTGCAACTTGAAAAATTAGCAAAGCGCGAAGAAACAATGGTATTTTATGAAGCTCCTCATCGTTTAAAAGAAACCTTAAAAGATGTTGAGCTCGTTTTAGGTAATCGTCGTATTACACTTGCTCGAGAATTAACAAAAAAGTTTGAAGAATTTTTGCGTGGCACTGTTGAAGAAGCAATCGAGTGGACAAGCAACAATGAAATTCGTGGCGAATTTTGTATTGTGCTCGAAGGGAACGCGGAAGGCAGTATAGAGGAAGATACTAGTTATTGGGAAAACATGTCGTTAGAGGAGCACGTTCACTATATAATAGAAGAAAATGGCGTATCTTCTAAAGAGGCCATAAAGGAAGTGGCTAAAATCCGTAATCTACCGAAACGGGATGTTTATCAAGCATATCATCAATAAAAAAGATAGGGGTGTCAAGAAAGTGGAAACTTTCCGGACACCCCATTCGTATAAAGAAAATTATTTTTTAAGGTTAGATTGGATTTCTTTCACTAACATTTCCGCACCTTCTGGGCTTAAAATTAATTTGCCTCCAACAAGACGGAAGTTGTCATCAGATACTTCACCAGTAACTGCACATGTCATATTTGGCATGTATTTTTTTAAGATGATTTTATCGTCATCTACATAAATTTCTAATGCGTCTTTTTCTGCGATGCCAAGTGTACGACGTAGCTCAATTGGAATAACTACACGTCCTAATTCATCGACTTTACGAACTATACCTGTTGATTTCATGATATATTTCCTCCTATTTATTGTTATATTAATTTCGTCAAATTTCGACATTTGTTCCTTGTCTAATATGAATCATACCAAGTAATGACATAAACGTCAATAATTTAGCCCTTATTATGATAAAAAAATAGAAATTTTTTTGTCATAAAACGTCTATTTACATGCCAAATTAAAGATTATTACTAAAATAAGAATTGAATAGTCTAAAAGTTCAGGTAAATTACCAACTTTTACTTGAATATTTTTCGACAAATAGTTTGCTTAATATTCTTTCATTGAAACGAAATTGTTACTTCGATAGAATAAGTACTATACTGTGAAACAATTGGAGGCAGCTTTTAGTGAACGAACAAAAAACATTTTATATAACTACCCCTATTTACTATCCAAGTGGAAAGTTCCATATCGGTACGGCGTATACGACAGTTGCGTCAGATACAATGGCGCGATATAAACGTCTGCGCGGCTATGATGTACGCTTTTTAACAGGTATGGATGAACACGGACAAAAAATCCAGGAAAAAGCAGCTGAAGCTGGAAAGCATCCGCAAGATTATGTGAATGAAATTGCTGATGCTGCGAAAAAGCTTTGGGCTTTAATGGATATTTCCTATGATGATTTTATCCAAACGACTGAAAATCGTCATCAAAAAAGTGTAGAGAAAATTTTCCAAAAGTTTTTAGATAACGGCGACATTTATAAAGGTGAATACGAAGGACTTTATTGTGTACCATGTGAATCCTATTATACAGAGACACAGCTAGTAGACGGAAAATGTCCAGACTGTGGCCGAGACGTTCAAACTGTTAAAGAAGAGTCTTACTTCTTTAATATGAAAAAATACGCGGATCGATTACTAGAATATTACGAAAATAACGTAGAATTTATTGAGCCAGAATCTCGCAAAAATGAGATGATTAATAACTTTATAAAACCAGGTCTGGAAGATTTATCTGTATCGCGTACATCTTTCGACTGGGGTATTAAAGTTCCTGGTGATCCGAAGCACGTTATTTACGTTTGGGTTGATGCCTTATCGAACTATATTACCGCACTTGGTTATGGTTCTGACAATGAGGAACTATTCAATAAATATTGGCCGGCTGATGTACATGTAGTAGGAAAAGATATTGTTCGCTTCCATACAATTTACTGGCCAATTTTCTTGATGGCATTAGAATTACCATTACCGAGAAAAGTATTCGCGCACGGCTTTATTATGATGAAAGACGGTAAAATGTCGAAATCTAAAGGCAATGTAGTTTATCCAGAAATGCTTGTAGAGCGTTATGGTTTAGATGCAACACGTTATTTCTTATTACGTGAATTGCCATTTGGTTCGGATGGTGTATTTTCACCTGAATCATTTGTAGAGCGTACGAATTTTGATTTAGCAAATGATCTAGGCAACTTGTTAAATCGAACTGTATCAATGATGAACAAGTATTTTGATGGAGTTATTCCAACAGAAAATTTACAAAAAACAGAATTCGACGACGCATTACAAGCACATGCAAAAGAAACTCGTATTAAATATGAAGAAAGTATGGAAAAAATGCAATTTAGTGTCGTATTAGCTGAAGTGTGGTCACTTGTTTCACGTACAAATAAGTATATTGATGAAACATCTCCATGGGTTTTAGCAAAAGATGAAGAACTTAAACCGAAGCTTGCGTCCGTCATGTCGAATTTAGCTGAAAGTTTACGCCATATTGCGGTCATGCTTCAGCCATTTATGCCAGAAACACCAAAACAAATAGTGGAACAACTTGGCTTAGACAACAAATTATTAGCATGGGATACAATTGAAACATTCGGCAATATTATTCCAGGAAACATAAAAGTGGTAGAAAAAGGTACACCGATTTTCCCACGATTAGACACAGAAGTAGAAATTGCCTATATTAGAGAACAAATGCAACATTCTGTTCAAACACCGCAAGAAGAAAAATCAAAAAAACCATCTATGGATCAAGTGGAAGAAGTAGATGAAATTACTATTGATGATTTTATGAAAGTAGATTTACGTGTTGCAACAGTAACTGCTTGTGAACAGGTACCAAAAGCAAATAAATTATTAAAATTACAAGTGGACTTAGGATACGAGCAACGCCAAGTCGTATCAGGTATTGCAGAACACTACACACCAGAACAATTAATTGGTCAAAAAGTAATTGTAGTGGCTAACTTAAAGCCAGTAAAACTGCGCGGAGAATTGTCACAGGGAATGATTTTAGCTGGATCGCATGATGGAGTTTTAACGCTTGCAACAGTTGATCCGAAACTTGAAAATGGTGCAAAAGTAAAATAATGTGTGAAAAGTCTGTTGATTCATATGCACTCAACAGACTTTTCATTATGTATTCGAGTAGAAAGAGCCTTTATTATATTAAGATAATATATTTTTGCATTAAAAGGTAAAATAATGGGTATATTTACATGTTTGCGTAATCTTAAACACGTGTTTTGATATAAATAATGAATTTTTGTAATACAACTGTAATAAAACTGAAAACTAAGAAATAATACTTTCCAATACAATAAGCGTTAGGAGAAATAGATATGGCATCTTTTATTGACACACATGTACATTTAAATGCAGATCAATATGACGAAGATTTAGAACAAGTGATTGAGCGCGCCTTAGCAGCGGACGTAGAAAAAATGGTCGTGATTGGTTTTGATCGAAAAACAATCGAACGTGCGATGAGGCTAGCTGATGAGTATCACTTTATTTATGCTGTCATCGGTTGGCACCCAGTGGACGCCATCGATTGCACGGACCAAGATTTGTTGTGGATTGAAGAACTAGCGGCACATCCAAAAGTTGTTGGCATTGGAGAAACAGGTTTAGATTATTACTGGGATAAATCCCCAAAAGATGTGCAACAATACTGGTTCCGTAAGCAAATTCATTTAGCGCAGAAACTAAATTTACCGATTATCATTCATAATCGAGATGCAACGGGTGATGTTGTTCGTATTTTACGTGAAGAAAACGCAGCATCAGTTGGCGGCATTATGCATTGTTTTGGAGGTAGTGTAGAGACTGCACGTGAATGCATCGACATGAATTTTATGATTAGTCTTGGTGGTCCGGTAACTTTTAAAAATGCCCGTCAGCCAAAAGAAGTGGCGAAGGACATTCCGCTTGAGTATTTGCTTATTGAGACAGATGCGCCGTATTTAGCTCCACATCCATATCGAGGTAAACGAAATGAGCCTTCTTATGTGCCATTAGTGGCAGAGGAAATTGCACGCCAAAAAGAGCTGTCAATTGACGAAGTAGCGAAAGCAACAACTGAAAATGCAATACGATTTTTAAAATTAAACGTTTAGACTGTAAAAGTGCCTCCAATACTATTGTTGACGGACTTTTACTCTGAATGTAAATAATCTACCAAATACATTAAGGTTGACAGCGTGAAAAGTAGTCCGTATAATTCAGCGAGTATTAAGGAGGCGTATTTTCATGTCAAATAATTCCATGAAAAGCCAGTTCTTAGGATCATTGAGGAGTCAGCAAACAAGGGTAAGAATCATTTCGCTTGTCCTATTTGCAGCTGTCATTTCATTCGTTCTGTATCAAGGGACGAAATCTTCCGTTGTGATGGTTATTAACGGAGAAGAGCAACAAATATCAACGCATGCCAAAACGGTTGGCGAGCTATTACAAACACGTAACATAAATGTATTAGAACATGATAAAGTATCACCCTCACTGAACACAAAAATTGTTAGCAATATGACGATAGAATGGGAACAGGCAAAAGAAGTATTTATTTCAGTTGACGGAAAACAGTCAAGTATATGGACAACTGAAAATGTAGTGAAGAACATTTTGGAAGAAGCAAATATTAAAGTAACAGAGCATGATCAAGTATCACAGGGCTTAGATACAGAAATAGGAGCAGATAACAAAATCGATATTCAAAAGGCGTTTCAGTTAACGCTTGTCGATGGATTAGAAGAGAGACAAGTATGGTCCACTTCGACTACGGTCGCTAACTTTTTAAAACAACAAGAAATTCAATTAGGTGAATTTGATCGGGTCGAAAAAGAGCTGGATGAAATAGTTGCTCCAGAAGATAAAATCGCAGTTGTTCGGGTAGAAAAGGTTACCGATGTAGTGGAAGAATCAGTAGACTTCGCAGTTCAAAAGAAAAACGATTCTTCGTTGCTAAAAGGAAAAGAAAAAGTTGTCACAGAAGGTGTGAATGGTAAAGTTTCTCGCACATATGAACTTGTAAAAGAAAACGGAAAAGTTGTTGAAAAAACATTGGTATCTGAAAAGGTAATAAAAGAACCAACAACAGAAGTCGTTGCTGTCGGCACTAAAGTAGTAACAGCAACTGTATCTCGTGGTGAAAGTACAGCTCCGGCTAGCGGAGAAGAATTTTATGTAACAGCAACAGCGTATACTCCGTATTGTAATGGCTGCTCAGGCTATTCGGCTACAGGTATTGACTTACGAAGTGACGAGAATTTAAAATTAATCGCAGTAGATCCAAGTATTATCCCACTAGGTTCAAAAGTGTGGGTTGAAGGTTATGGCTATGCAATTGCTGGAGATACTGGTGGTTCAATTAAAGGCAATAAAATCGATGTACTTGTTCAGACGAAGCAACAAGCATATAGTTGGGGTCGTAAAAAAGTACGCATTAAAGTATTAAACTAATAGATAAGGGTGCACCTGAAATATGGGGATGCATTCTTTTGCTTACGTGGCTTTGATGTTAAAGAAGCCACTGCAGAAGTAAGATTCTAAGCATAATGGGGGGCCACCTCCGACATTCTAAAATGTAAAATAGACATGCTTTCTCGTACTTGACTGACGAGAAAGCTTTTTTTGTTTTACTATTGCTTAACTAAAAGGAACGGTTGAAATTATGGTAAAATAGTCAAAACAGTATTGGAGAAAAAGAAGTCATTGGAAACATAAAAATTTTTCTATTACTTGATGGTTAACACGATCTATGACAACGTCTTTGATTGAACGTCGTGTTAGCCATGAAGCTCATAGGGAAAGCTTATGAAGAGAGAAATGAGCTTATAGGCAATCTTATAAGAGAATTGCTATTTCAGTGACTTAGAAGAAAAGAGGAACGTTTTTTGGACATACGTGAAATTATAGTTGTTGAAGGTAAAGATGATACCACAGCCATCAAACGGGCTGTCAATGCAGACACGATTGAAACAAACGGCTCAGCGATAAACGACGAGATCTTGCGACGCATTATGCATGCACAACAAAAGCGAGGGGTTATTGTATTTACAGATCCAGATTATCCAGGTAGACGAATTCGCGCTATTATTGAAGAGCGTGTACCGGGTGTAAAGCATGCGTTTTTAGCAAAAGCCAAAACCATTGCTAAAAATGGTAAAGGTCTAGGCATTGAACATGCTAGCGATGAAGATATAAGAGAAGCATTAAAAAATGTTTATACACCAAGCGATTTGGCTCAAATAGAAGAAATTACACTAGAGGATTTAATGACAGCGAGATTGATCGGCCATCCCCAATCAAAAGAACGACGCAATCGAATTGGCGAAATACTAAATATAGGTATGGCAAATGGTAAACAGTTGCATAAACGTTTAATGATGTTTCAAATTACAGTTGAACAGTTCGCTGAAGCCATCGCACAATTAGATCAGGAGGAAAAGAATGTATAAAGATATAGCGACACCGACTCGCACAAAAGAGATATTAAATAAATATGGTTTTTCATTTAAAAAAAGCTTAGGGCAAAACTTTTTAATAGATCCTAATATTTTACGAAATATCGTCAGTTATGCTGATTTAACAGAACATAGTGGTGCTATTGAAGTAGGACCGGGTATTGGCGCATTAACAGAGCATTTAGCACGCGAAGCAAAAAAAGTAGTATCGTTTGAAATCGATCAACGGCTGTTGCCAGTATTAGAAGATACGTTAAGTCCATATAACAACGTTAAAATTGTCCATTCAGATGTGTTAAAGGCAAATGTCCAACAAGTAATTGCCGAAGAAATGCCAGGTATTGACGATATTATGGTTGTTGCCAATTTGCCATACTACGTAACGACACCTATCCTAATGAAATTGCTGAATGACCGCTTACCAATACGTGGTTTTGTAGTCATGATGCAAAAAGAAGTGGCTGATCGTATTACCGCAAAGCCGGGAACGAAAGAATACGGGTCATTGTCGATTGCCATTCAATATTATGTGACGGCTGAAATTGCAATGATTGTACCGAAAACAGTCTTTATGCCACAACCGAACGTTGATTCAGCAGTAATTCGTTTAATCAAACACGATAAACCACCTGTAGAAGTAATCTCTGAGGACTTTTTATTCGAAGTAACAAGAGCATCGTTTATACAACGAAGAAAAACGATCTTCAACAATTTACAAGCAGGTTTACAAGACGGCAAGAAAAGAAAAGAACAAATTTTAGCTGCGTTAGAGGCGAGTGGTATAGACCCAACGCGACGTGGTGAAACATTATCGATACAAGAATTTGGAAAACTAGCTGATGCACTGCATCCTTATTTTGGCAAAAACCAATAATATGAACGGTTCTCGCTATTTTTTAAAAAAATAATTGATTTTTTATAAAAAATAAGTTGACTAGAATATTTGTGTGGTGATAAAATATTATATTTTGTTGACCTAAAATCGCAACTGTGCTATTATTTTAAATAGTGAGGTGTATGCGAAATGCCAAAAACGTTAGCCGATATCAAAAAGGCTTTGGATTGTCATTTGGGTAAACGTTTGCAAATAAAAGCAAACGGTGGTCGCAAGAAAACGGTTGAGTGTGCAGGTGTACTAAGTGAAACCTATCATGCGGTATTCGTTGTAGAACTTGATCAAGAAGATAACGCATGTAAGCGCGTTTCTTACAGCTACACAGATATTTTAACAGAGGCAGTAGAAATTACATTCTTAGATGATGCAATTGCAGTCGGTGAATAGTTTCAAGTACTTATTTTTATATTTTGTAAAGAGCACTCCCTGTGAGTGTTTTTTTTGTTTTTTGCTGAATGAATACACGGTTATATATAGTGCAAACTAAAGCAGTCAACCATACTTTTAAAAAGGAGGTTAGCTGCATGGCGAGAAAAGGGATCATGTCGAGTCGTCTGAAAGAAGAGATTGCCAAGGAACTCGGATTTTATGATGTAGTCGAGCGTGAAGGCTGGGGCGGTATTAAAGCCCGTGATGCAGGAAATATGGTTAAATATGCTGTGGAAATGGCGAAAAAAGGTTTAGCCGAAGAAACAAACCGACAAAAGTAGAATGGTTGACGTAAGGGGGTGCCTCGGAAGTTATAAACTTTCAAGGCACCTTTTATATTTCCGTTAAATTAATTGAAAAGCTTTTGTCATCGTATAAAAAGCGTTAAAATTATCAAACAGTCCATTACGACTCAAAAATATTAGTTTAAAACAAAAGTTTCACCTGTTTGAACGTATTGTATAAACAGGTATATGGTAAAATAAGTGACAATGGACATAGAGACGTACTAGGCGTACGTGTAGGGAGGATTTATTATGTTATATGTAAAGGCACCTGCAAAAATAAATTTAACATTAGATGTTTTATATAAACGTCCGGACCATTATCATGAAGTAGATATGATTATGACGACTATTGATTTAGCCGATCGTATCGGTTTAGAGTCCCGAGCAGATGGATTGATTAAAATTATTTCTTCAGACCGATTTGTGCCAGATGATGAGCGTAATTTTGCTTATCAAGCAGCAAAATTATTAAAGGATACATACGGTATTAAAGAAGGCGTATCCATCAAAATTGATAAGGATATTCCAATTGCTGCAGGATTGGCAGGAGGAAGTAGTGATGCTGCAGCGACATTGCGCGGATTAAATGAGCTGTGGAAGTTGGATTTGACGTTGGACGAGTTAGCTGAGCACGGGGCAAAAATTGGATCGGATGTACCTTTTTGCGTGTACGGTGGGACTGCAAGAGCTACTGGCCGTGGCGAGCAAATTGAAGAATTGCCAGCTCCTCCAAATTGTTGGGTAGTATTAGCTAAACCAAAAATTGGTGTTTCTACAGCTGATGTATATGGTGGTTTGAAATTGGATGAGATTAAACATCCAAATACAGATCAAATGATACAGGCTATTCAAAAAGAAGATTATATGCTGTTATGTGCTTCTCTTGGCAATGTGTTAGAGTCGGTCACATTTAAATTGCATCCTGAAGTCGTTACAATTAAAGAGCAAATGCATCGTTTTGGAGCGGATGCCGTATTAATGAGTGGTAGCGGGCCGACTGTTTTTGGGTTAGTAGATAGTGAAACTCGTGCTACACGCATTTATAATGGTTTACGAGGTTTTTGCGAGGAAGTGTATATTGTTCGTCTTTTAGGAGAGAGGAATCTACTTGCTTAAAGGTGTACAATTATGATAACTTACGTATAAATTATTCGTGAGTATTTGATTTCGTTATAGTAATCGAGTACCAGTCGGCAAAGCAAATATATAAAATAATATGAGATATTAGTCCTTCACCAAAAGTAGGGTATATAGTGTTGATTGAAGGGAGCTAGTATGGCTTC
>DEQI01000047.1:661-1271 GCA_002360295.1 Planococcaceae bacterium UBA3370 | reverse complement strand
TAATTTTTGTAAGGTATTAATTAATTAAATGTTTAGGAGAGGATCAAATGATGAAATGGAAGCGTAGTGAACGGTTAGTGGATATGACACACTACTTACTCGAGCATCCGCACCAACTGATCCCGCTAACTTATTTTTCGGATCTATATCAATCTGCTAAATCCTCTATTAGCGAAGATTTAACGATTGTAAAAGAAACGTTTGAAGAAAAAGGAATTGGACTATTAATAACAGTACCTGGTGCAGCAGGTGGGGTCAAATATATTCCAAAAATGGCGGATCAAGAAATAAAGGCTATTATTCAAGAGTTAATTGGTGAACTAGGGCAATCAGATCGATTACTTCCAGGTGGCTATTTATTTATGACGGATTTACTTGGGAATCCTGAATTAATGAATCGCGTAGGGAAAGTTTTTGCATCTGCTTTTTCAGATCAACAAATAGATGTGATCATGACTGTGGCGACGAAGGGTATTTCTATAGCACATGCGATTGCGCGTCATTTAAATGTACCTGTAGTTGTTGTCCGTCGAGATAGTAAAGTTACAGAAGGTTCAACTGTAAGTATTAATTATGTGTCTGGTTCATCACGTCGAATTCAAACAATGGT
>DEQI01000047.1:0-491 GCA_002360295.1 Planococcaceae bacterium UBA3370 | reverse complement strand
TTAGTAGATGATTATTATTCATTAGTAAAGCTTCATGAAGTAAACGAAAAAGACCGGACAATCGCGCTAAGTGAAGGAAACTATTTTCAAAAGGGGAGAGAGTAAATGAAAGCCATTTCAACAACAAAAGCACCAGCAGCAATCGGACCATATGCACAAGGAATTATCGTCAATAATATGTTTTATTCATCAGGACAAATTCCATTAACAGCAGCTGGTGAGCTAGTAGATGGAGATATTGAAGCACAAACAAATCAAGTGTTTGAAAATTTAAAGGCAGTATTAGCTGAAGCAGGGTCATCGCTTGATCAAGTTGTGAAAACAACTGTATTTATGCAAGATATGAATGACTTTGCAGCAATGAATGAAGTCTATGCATCACATTTTGGTGCACACAAACCAGCACGTTCGGCAGTAGAAGTAGCGCGCTTACCAAAAGATGTGAAGGTAGAAATTGAAGTCATTGCATTAGTGAAATAATGAATAGAGTA
>DEQI01000014.1 GCA_002360295.1 Planococcaceae bacterium UBA3370 | reverse complement strand
GAGCAGCAAAAGGTTTATATGAAAGGCTTGTTAATACTACCTGGCTATATGGCAAAGGGCTTTGAATTTACGACAGTCGTTCTAGCTGATGCAGATGCATCCGTGTACAATGAATCATTAGATGCTTTTTTACTGTATACCGTTGCATCTCGAGCGACACGCCATTTGATCGTAGTAACGACAGGAAGCTTGCCTGAATGTCTACAAACTATTGATGAGCAATTGTTTGTTCTGTTATAAAACGATATTGTCAAAACACCATTTTTTCTCTTATGAGATGATGGTGTTTTTTTTATAGTTTCTGCTGCTTTAGCATGTAATTGAAAAGATTGTCAAACAGAGCTTTCCCAAGATTGCCTTTTATTTCGAAAGTATATTCTTTTTTGTTTAGCAAATAGTAAAAATATCGTGACACTTTAGACGAAAGTGGGATTTCATTGAAAAGCTCTTCATTGATCATGATGAAAACAAAAAATTGTTAGGTGGTGATGTTGTGAAGAAGAATATATTGTTGTTCGCTACTGTTTGTATTGTCATTAGTTCACTTTTTTATGTACAAATTGCATTGTCTGCTGATAAAGGGAGACAGTACTATGAAGAAAAGGGACTTGTACTTTGGGATGTTCAAACGGAAGAAAAAGTTGTAGCTTTAACATTTGATGACGGTCCGCATCCGAAGTATACGGCCGAAATTTTAGATTTACTACAAAAGTATGATGCAAAAGCAACTTTCTTTATCATTGGCGCAAATGCAGAAAAAAATCCAGATGTTTTAGTTCGTCAATATAATGAAGGGCATGAGATAGCGAATCATACGTACACGCATACTTACAAAATGCCATCTATACAGGGACTACTAAAAGAGCTAGAGCAAACGAACGAAATTATTTATAAAATTACTGGTTTTCGACCCACTTTGTTCCGTCCTGTAGGGGGGCAATATACGGATAATATGATTAATGCAGCCGTTGAAAACGGGTACAAGGTTATTATGTGGTCATGGCATCAAGATACTCAAGACTGGAAAGATCCTGGCGTGAAAAAAATAGTTCGAAAAGTGTTAGATGGTACAAAACCAGGTGATGTTATTTTATTCCATGATGGAGGAGTAAAACGAGAACAAACTGTAAAGGCGCTAGAGCAAATCCTACCTGAATTGCAAAAACAAGGCTATAAATTTGTCACTATTTCGGAATTAATGGATGGTGTGAGCACTGCTAAACATAAATAAGGTGTTTAGCGTGTTCTTTTTTTGTAATATAACTAGTAAGACAAAAATGTAACGATGGATAGGAGGGTTTTTTGTGAAATTAAGAATTGAATGGGCATACAAAACGCCAAAGGGAGCACAAACGATATTCCATTCTGATGAAATGACAGCCGCACAAGCTTTAATGATTGTTGAGGACTTAGAGCGAACAGGCAGAGTAAAAAGCATAACAATAGTGGATGAATATGATAGTACATGGATGTTAAAAGAGCTTAAGAAATATGTAAAGGAAATCGAAACAGAACCTCATCATGTTACCGTTTATTTTGATGGAGGCTATGATCTAGGCACAAGAAGTTCTGGATTAGGTTGTGCCATTTATTTCGAACAAAATGGACAGTCCTATCGATTAAGAAAAAATGCATCGGTTAGTGGACTCGTATCGAATAATGAAGCAGAGTATGCTGCCTTGAATTTAAGTTTAGTTGAACTGGAAATGCTAAATGTACATCATTTACCTGTTCGTTTTATTGGTGATTCACAGGTTGTCATTAATCAAATGAATGGAGAGTGGCCGGTGTACGAACAAGAACTAGCTGCTTGGGCCGACCGCATAGATGAAAAGTTAAAAAAGTTAGGCATTACTCCAGAGTACGAGCATGTAACTCGTAAACAAAACGCAGAAGCAGATCGATTGGCCACACAAGCTTTAAAAGGCATACAAATTGTTGGGAAAATAGAGTTAACTGGAGAAGATACGAAATAAGAGCTTAAAATTCAGATGAAAGTCTGTATATTGATTTATTTTTACATAAGTTTGAAGAGCCATAAGTATGGTAAGGTTTTTCTAATTATGTAAAAGTACTGGGGAAGTACGCTAGTGAAAGGGTAAATCAAACCTAAATTATGGTGGTGAAGAGATGAAAAAATACATAATGCCATAAACAATTTCGTTTTTAAAAGTAATTTCCTCTATTTCAGCTCATACTAAAACAAAATAGTTCGAGTGCACGATTTTTGACATATTTGAATAGTATATCAAAGTATTTAAAATAGGCAGTGAAATAGGGGTGGTGAAATGTGAAAAACTGGATGGTGACAGGCTATATAATCTTTTTATTCATCTTAACAGGGTGTATAGGTACAGAAAAACAAAATTTAGCAGACGACAAGAAAATAAGTGAATTAGAGCAGCAAATTGAAGAGCTACAGCAGCAAGTGTCTTATGTAAAAAAAGAACCTACAGTCAGTCATGTTGAAACAACAGATCATGAAAGGCCACCTGTCATAAAATTAATTGACCCAAGCACGTTTACCGTAATCAAAACCATATCACCATATGAGCTTGGCTATGACCTTGATTACGCTTCTTACGTACTAGAAATAGAACAATTAGCAAAGGATTTAGCAAGAGGATCGGATTCTTTTTCAGGCTTTGATCAACGGATGGTATTAGATAAATTAGATAGCAACGGGCAAATAATTAAAGGAAGTCCCATGGTTATTTTAAAGGAATCAGAATTAGTTGAGAATATCTTAGCGGTATCAAGTAGTGGTGGTCATGTAGAATTGCCATTATATAAGACTGAAAGTAGTTATAATGTTGAAGATCTCCCACGATTACAGGAAGTGGTTGTTGCATCCTATACGACCTATTTTAATACCGCTGATCCTGGTAGAAATAAAAATATAGAACTTTCCGCAAAGGCTATCAATAATGTGATCGTTGGAAGCGGTGACCAATTCTCCTTTAATATGATGGTAGGTCCTAGAGATGAAGAAAATGGTTATCAACCAGCGCCAGAAATAATTAATTCGAAGCTTGTTATGGGAATTGGTGGTGGAGTATGCCAAACATCATCTACACTTTATAACGCAGTTGATCAAGTGCTTATAGACTCTATTGAAAGACACCATCATTCGCTTGACGTTGGGTATGTCCCAAAAGGGCAAGATGCCACTGTGGCATATGGAATATTGGATTATCGATTTCAAAATGTAAGTAGCGTTCCATTTTTGATTAAAGCGAATTATGGCAATGGATCTTTAACTATTGAAGTACGAACTTCTAAGGACTATGCATCAATATTAAAAAAAACATAATAAGTTTACTTTACTTATGATATAGCGCGTATAAGAGTAAATCAAAATTATATGTTTTTTGGTGTCCATTTTACAAAAAGCATGAAATAAAAATAAGGAGTGGTGATAGTATCCACTCCCATACTCAAATGATTAATATTAAACTTTCTCGTTTAATCTAATGGAAATTCATATCCTGTATAGTTAAAAACTTGTGTAAACCCAATATTTTCTGCAATGGCAATGGATGGCTTATTACTCTCCATACAATCCCAATATGGAATCCAATCATTTTCCAAACAATCTTTAACAAAACAATGGGCTAACTTTTGAGCAATTTTATTTCCTCGATATGGTTCTAACGTTTCAATATCTATACAATGTACATTGTCAACGACAAAACCCGAAAAGCAAAGGCTAACAATAAGTTGATTATACACAATGCAATAACCTGATACTTTTTGAAAGAATTCCTCAGGTGAAGACCAATATTCTTCAATTTTAGAATGTAAAAATTCAATATTATGAATTGCTTGATTATTGTTTCGTAAACAGCTTTACGTATCTTTAAAACCGCATATGCCTGTTTAAGAATAGGTTCATTTTTAGCCATATATTTTTCTTTTTGTAGAGTATAGACTCTCTGATTCCAGCTTCCTAATATACGATGTTCGAATACCTTTTCTAATGTTTTATTCCATTTTGGGTGATTACTTATAGCTTCAAACCAATTTAATTCGACCTTCTTTGCATCTGGTTTAATCACAGTATGAATGAAATGATCTATAGCGTTATTAAATATTTCATTTTCTTCATTTCCAATAAATATAAATCCATCATTATTACCTAACCATACAAGTCCAGAATGAGGAGAATCGATATTATCCACAAAAATACGACCTGGATTTATTCCTTCAACTACAGCTTTTACTTCTAATTGTCCTTGCTCGCTCAATAAACTTTTACATCTATAAAAGTCATTTTTATTGATTTCATAAATCACAGAAATACTCCTTTAATTTGGCTCATCACCATAACTTGGGGTGGATTCCCTTGGGCCAGCGTGCTTTCCTGGGTGCGTCACTGTCAACCCTGACTTTCGGTGAGGAACTTTTATTTATAAATAATACAAATATTGCTAGTTTATCATAACATATCAAACTTCATTTCACATAATATATTCGCTAATATTGGATATTATATAAGCGTGCAATGAATAACTGTAAACGATGGTATATTTCTGGATTAGATGTTTTTGTTATACATATTTGCGTGATTTCTCTAGTAGAAAAATTAATAAAGGACATTTGCTAGTTGATTGGAGATGAGGTGACTCGACTCCTGCAGGATTAGCGCGTGCTGAAAATCCATTTATTTCGGCCTTAGCCGAAATAAATTAGTTGAAGC
>DEQI01000186.1:6689-9738 GCA_002360295.1 Planococcaceae bacterium UBA3370 | reverse complement strand
ATAGCATTTTTGAATCTATTTGATGGATTAGCAACTTTTTATGGTTTAATGAACAATATGATTGAGGAGTCTAATCCACTTATGGCATACATGATTTCAGTTAGTCCTCTTCTATTCGTCATGATTAAATTGCTCCTTTCTTTCTTTATTGTCTTCATTTCCTATCTTGTAAATAAAACATGCAGCTTACAATTCCAACGACTGTATGTCATTTCTTTAATTGCAGTTTGCACCATTTATACAGGGATTGGCTGCCTCCATATTTATTGGCTATCGATTTTATAAAAACAAAGGGGACAGATCATATTTCTGCCCCCTTATACTTCGTCTTTCATCTATTTTTATTTTACTTCACAATTGCACTAATCGCTTTAAATTGTTCCCCTTTTGCGATTTGTAGCATTTCAAACAATGCCATCTCAACACTTGTTATTTGAGCGCCAAGCTGTATCATTTTTTTGATACCCACTTCTCGGTTTCCTGCTGTACGGGAGGAAACACAGTCTGCAAGTATTTCTACTTCATAACCATTTGCTAACAAATCGGCAGCAGTTTGGTAAACACAAATATGCGTTTCAATTCCTGCAAGCAGCACCTTTTTTCGTCCAGTTGCTTCAAGCCTTGTACGAAATTCCTCCGTATTATACGCACTAAAAGTTATTTTTTCTATTGGTGCACCATCGATTTCATTCGCTATCACTTCTACTGTCGGACCTAACCCTTTCGGATATTGTTCTAGCCATAAAATGGGTAACTGCAATACATTGGCCCCTTTAATAACTTTCACAATATTGTTAATTACCGATTCACTTTCATCAACGATTTGCGCAAGCTTCCCTTGAATATCGATTAATACTAAAGTGACTTCCTCTTTATTTAACATTAAGCGATCCCCCTTCGTTATGATACTTTTATTATAAGATGGCCTATAAACTATTTCACTATCTATTTCACTAATTGAACGTTATGTCCATTGCATGTATAGTTAACCTATTAAGGAGGATTTTTATGTTAAGATTAAGCTGGTTAATTAGCATTGGCCTTTCTCTATTAGGCGTCATGATAATAGAACACTTTTTTTCACTCAGTCCTGAAGGGGTTGCGAAAGCTGGCAATTTAGGTGCTGTTGGGATTGCCCTTGTGATCCCATTCATTTTACTTAGTTTAGTTACAACTTTCCGTTATTTCACAGAAGCATCCCGTAAGTTAAAAGATCCTATACTGAGAGTCATCTTGATTATTGCAGGAATAGGACTAGTTGTTGCAACAGCATACTACGCAAATGAATATAAAAATGAGGTGTATGCTTCGCTAGGAGGTACAACGACAGATGTTAATTCTATTATTTACGGATATCCAATGTTGAATGAGTATACAAATCATATTTTTATTAATTTTTATACGTTTGCATTCGTACATTCAATCTGTGCTGTAGCGGGTGGAGTATTTGGTATGATCAAACCTAAAAAAGAGATGGAACAGCAGGAAAACTATCATTTATAGCTATACTACAATAAAAAGGAGTAAGATTGATCAAACAATCTTATTCCTTTTACTATTTCATATAATAACTTAGTAAATTTCGACCCGCTATTTTAGAATGATATAATGCCTGGTCTGCTATATCTACTAATGTTGCTAGGGATTTGGTCTGACAGTCATTTAATGAAGCAACGCCCATACTAATTGTTATCTTCATTGCGATTTCAGCCGTTTTAAACTCAAAATTCGTGATACGATGAAACAACTCTTGAAAAAAAGGCTCTACTCGTTCAACATTGGTAAATAAAAAGACAAATTCATCCCCACCATAGCGAGCATATAACTGCCCCTTCGGTAAGGTATCCTTGATCGTGTTGGCAAGTTGGGATATTGCCTGATCCCCTACAAGGTGACCAAATCGATCATTAATTTGTTTGAAAAGATCGATATCTATTATCGCACAATGCATATTTTCACCTGTACGATTGGCTTGCTCGATTAGTTTGATGCCTTCTTTTTCAAAATAACGTCGATTATGAATTGTAGTGAGTCCATCAATATAGACTAATTGCTGCATATTTTCAAAATCCAATTGCTTCGTCACTTTGATTGTTTCTCGAAGAATAGCCTTTTTCTCTTGATCAATTAATTTAGCATTTAATTTATTGGCATAATGTAGTGCCATTTTATAATCATTTGTTTTTTCATATGCCTTAACTAAGGCTTCTAATATATTGGTGAAGTAAGGTTCTTCTCTCGTTGCTTCAAGATAATCATACGAATTATTTAGCACTTCTATTGCTTCTATATACTTGTTTAATTCGTTATAATACCGTCCTTTTATACTTTCAATATACATGGATTCTCTTTTGTGTTTATCAATTTGAGGAATTTGCTTCACTTTATCTAAAATCATGGGTATTTGATTAAGTCTTTTACATTCCAATAAAATAGTTGCATAATTTAAGTAATAAGTTGCTTCAGACTTTGTCGTTTTAATAGTTGGATGTTGCTTAAATATGGACTCTATTTCAAGCTTAATTTCATATGCCTGTTCTAAATCTTTTAACAATAAATAAGCCGCCTGCAAATTTAAAGATATCGTAATCAATCGTTTAGTATCTTGCAATTGTTTCGCGATACTTAACGCTTCTTTATAATATTCAATGGCTGCATTTCCTTCACCAATAGAGGCACTAATAAATCCCAAATACGTGTTAAGCTTTAAATTATTTAAAATTGTCCCGTAATCATTGCAATATGATTTATATTCCGGTAAATAATTATAAACCTCTTCTACACGGCCCAGATTAGCGAGGTTTTGGCATATCCAGCCTAAGCAATCAATTACTTTATCGTAGCGTTCAATCGACTCATATTCACTTTTTAAAATACGAAAATAGCTTAAACCTTCCTCAAAATTCGCAATTAAATGCATGCTTTTCGCGTATTCAAACTTTTCATCAAGTGTTGGTAGTTCATCAAATATTTTAGTTGGCGTTTGTTGCTCAAGCATGTCTAACTCTCCCGTCGATACATTATTTTGGCTCTTCACCATAACTTGGGG
>DEQI01000186.1:3056-6671 GCA_002360295.1 Planococcaceae bacterium UBA3370 | reverse complement strand
TTGCGCCAGCGTGCTTTCCTGGGAGCGTCCGATGAGCCGCTTCAATTAACAAACGCTATAACCTTACTGTCAACCCTAACTTTCGGTGATGAACTATTATTTTACTTCGTTAACTTTAAATGGTATTTTACACTATTTAATTACTATTCTAAAGTACCAATTTTCTTTTCCACTAACTGTATAGTGAATATATTATCTCACAAAATAGTAAAATATAGAAAGTAAATAGTGCAAAATTTTTATAAAAAAAATAGCCAGTTGATAGTTTTTAGCTATCAACTGACTGGAGGAAGTAATTCTTATCGTCTATTAACGAATTTCTGCACCCGCTTTTTCTAATGCTTGTAACACTTTATTATGGGCTGCTACTACTTCTTCATCCGTTAATGTATGATCTGGGTCTAAGTATGTTAAAGAGAATGCAACTGATTTTTTATTATCAGCCATTTTCTCTCCTTCATAAAGGTCAAATACTTTTACGTCTTTCAGTAGTTTTGTACCTGCTTCACGAATAATAGTTACTATTTCTCCTGCCGGTGTAGCACGGTCTAGCTCTAAAGCGATATCACGTGTAATGGATGGATAGCGCGGCACTGATTGGTAAACAAGATCCTCTATTTCTGCTCCTAAAATAGCATGTAAATTTAACTCTGCAACATATGTTTCCTTCACACCCGATTTCTTTTGTTCTGCTGGATGTAATTGTCCAATAATCCCTACTTTTTCACCATCAAGCAAGACATTGGCTGTACGACCAGGATGTAAGCCGTCAATTATCGCTTTTTCGTATGCTACACGAGTAGTTAAACCTAATTTAGAAAATACTGCTTCTACAATCCCTTTGGCTACAAAGAAATCAACGTTTTTCTTTTCACCTTGCCAAGCATGATCAATCCAACGGCCCGTTAATACAAGTGCTAAATGCTCCTCTTCAAAAGGAAGCTCCTCAGCTGTTTGTCCCAGGAATACAGAACCAATTTCATATAACGCTACAGAATCCACTTTACGTGCTACGTTATAGCTTGCTGCCTCAACTAAATGTGGAATTAAGCTTTGACGCAGCGTTGAGCGCTCTTCACTCATTGGCATTAAAAGCTTTGTTGTTTCTTCTACTTTTAATGCAAACTTTTGAGAAGCTTCTGCAGAAGTTAATGAATAAGTAACCGCTTGGTAAAGACCTGCCCCTTCCATCACATTACGCACTACACGACGTTTTGCTTGGTAAGTTGTTAAACCACCAACTTGTTCACCTGAAATCGGTAATGTCATCGGAATTTCATCATAGCCATATAACCGTGCAATTTCTTCTACAATATCTTCTTCTATTTTAATATCTTGGCGGCGAGTAGGTACATCAATGATTAATAGTCCATTTGCTGCCTCTACCTCAAATTGAAGACGGTTTAAAATAGAAAGCATATCTTCTAATGATATTTTCATTCCTAAACGTGCATTAATAAAGTCAGGTGACACAACAACTCGAGCTGGAGACTTATCTAACTCATCAACAAGTACTGTACCATCTAGCACTTCACCACCAGCAAGCTCCGCTAGTAACTGTGCCGCGCGTTCAGCAGCAACTAATACACGGTTCGGATCTACACCTTTTTCAAAACGAGCTGATGAATCTGAACGCAAGTTTAAATCTTTTGATGTACGACGCACTGATGCACCGGCAAAGTAAGCTGATTCAATCACAACTGTAGTAGTTGTATCAGAAACCTCTGATTTGGCACCACCCATAACACCTGCAACCGCTTCTGCTACTTCACCATTCGTTATTAAATAGTTGTGTGGTTGTAGTGTTCGTTCAATATCGTCTAAAGTTGTTATTTTTTCTCCGTCTTTTGCAAAACGGGTTACGATTTCGCCAGTACCTAACTGATCATAATCAAATGCATGTAATGGTTGACCGTATTCCATTAAAATATAGTTCGTAATATCGACTACATTGTTATGTGGACGTACACCTGCAGCCATTAAATAATGCTGTAACCAAAGTGGAGACTCTGCTACTTTAACGTTTTTTACAACTTTCGCTGCATACAATGGGTTCACTTCTGTATCTTCTACGCGCAGCTTTAATACATCCTCTGCTTTTTCGGCAGATGGCGTATAGTTAATTTCCGGACATTTAACATCTGTTGATAAAATAGCCGCCACTTCATACGCTACCCCTAACATCGACAGTGCATCTGAACGGTTCGGTGTTAAACCAAGTTCTAAAACTGTATCACGTAAACCTAACAGCTCAATTGCATCGGTACCTGGTACAGCGTCTGCAGGTAATACGTAAATTCCTTCAGCGTAAGCTTTTGGCACAACTCGTCCTTCAATGCCTAACTCTTGCAATGAACAAATCATACCATTTGATTCTTGGCCGCGTAATTTTGCTTTTTTAATTTTAATACCACCAGGCAATTTTGCTCCTGGACGAGCTACAATGACCTTTTGTCCTGCATCGACATTTGGTGCACCGCAAACGATTTGTTGATATTGTTCTTCCCCAACATCTACTTGGCAAATATTTAATTTATCTGCTTCTGGGTGTTTTTCTTTTGAAACAACATGCCCTACAACGACATTAGTCATTCCTTGTGAACGATCGATTACTGCGTCAACTTCAATACCTGAACGTGTAATCTTTTCTGCTAACTCTTCAGGTGTTAAATCTTGAATATCTACATATTGGCTAAGCCAGTTTAATGATACTAACATGTATAGTCCTCCTTACCCTTCTGTACGCTCGAATTGTGATAGGAAACGGATATCATTTGTATAGAAATGACGAATATCATCAACCCCGTATTTCAGCATTGCAATACGTTCTGCACCGATACCAAATGCAAAGCCTGACACTTTTTTCGAGTCATAGGCAGCCATTTCAAGTACGTTTGGATGCACCATGCCCGCACCTAAAATTTCAATCCAGCCTGTTTTTTTACATACGTTACATCCTGCGCCGCCACATTTGTGACAAGAAACATCGACTTCAACTGAAGGCTCAGTGAATGGGAAGAATGATGGGCGTAAACGGATTTCACGCTCAGAGCCAAACATTTTTTTAGCTAAAGCATCCAGTGTTCCTTTTAAATCTGACATACGAATGTTTTCACCGATTACAAGGCCTTCAATTTGCATAAATTGATGTGAATGTGTTGCATCGTCTGTATCTCGGCGGAATACTTTACCTGGGCAAATGATACGAATGGATTCGCCTTTTTTCGCTTCCATTGTGCGTGCTTGAACAGGTGATGTGTGTGTACGAAGTAAAATTTCTTCAGAGATATAGAATGAATCCTGCATGTCACGTGCTGGGTGACCTTTAGGTAAATTTAAAGCTTCAAAGTTGTAATAGTCTTTTTCTACTTCAGGACCTTCTGCAATTTCGTAGCCCATAGCCACGAATAAATCTTCAATTTCCTCGATCACACGTGTTAGTGGATGACGGTTTCCAACTTTAACCGCTGCACCAGGTAGTGTAACGTCAATTGATTCTTTTTCAAGCTGTTCTTGAATAGCCGCTTGTTCTAGTGCCTCAGACTTTGTCGATAATACAGCAGTTAAGTTTTCACGAACTGTATTCACCAGTGCGCCCATTTTCGGACGTTCCTC
>DEQI01000186.1:1382-2949 GCA_002360295.1 Planococcaceae bacterium UBA3370 | reverse complement strand
CGCTAACGCTTCTTGTTCTAATTGCTTTAATTGTTGTTCCATTAACTTTTATCCTCCCTTTTAATTAGCCAGTTTGAGTACAATACAAGCGATTTTTAAACACAAAAAAACCTCGCCCCCTAAAAAGGGACGAGGACTATCGCGGTACCACCCTAGTTATTGCCATAAGCAATCACTTCATTCATATAACGACGATTTACGCCGGCTATTCTTTCATCAACTGAATACTTGAATTCCCGAATAGCTGCTCGCGGGTTGAACTGTAGTATTCGATTACACTATGCAAGTTTTCAGTCACGACTTGCACTCCCTAAAGCGAATCATAGGAATATCTACTCTTCCCGGTCAAAGCATTTATCTATACATTTCACTTCATTCTACGATATTTAATGCATGCTTTCAAGTCTACTCTACAAACGCATACAATAAAATACCTGTCGCAACAGCAACATTTAACGATTCTGCTTGCCCTAAAATAGGGATAATAATGTTCTGATTTGTTTTAGCTAAGAGCTGTGGACTAATCCCACTGCCTTCATTCCCAACAATTAATGCAAAAGCTTCAGTTGATTGGACTTCTTTATATGAAACTGCATTTTCAAGCGAAGTACCGTACACTGGTATACCGTCTTCTTGTAGGTTTTCCACCCATTCTAATAGCTCACCACGAACGATTGGTATATGGAAATGTGAACCTTGTGCTGAGCGCAAGGTTTTGGGATTACACGCATCGGCACTACCTTTACCTAAAACAACGGCGTCAATACCTGCTGCATCCGCTGTACGAATCATTGTCCCGATATTGCCCGGATCTTGGACTGCGTCAATTAGTAGTATTTTTCTCCAAGCTGCCATTTCTATTTCTGTTACTTCTTTCTGTTTGCAGTGCGCAAATACACGCTGAGAATTTTCTGTTTCAGCAAGCTCTTTTGCAACTACATCATTTACTTGCACCATCATCACGTCATCAATTGGCCATAATAATGGTAAATCGACACCATCGCAAACGATAAGTTGAATAACTTGCTCTTTATTTTTTAACGCTTCCTCGACTAAATGAAAGCCCTCTACGATAAATTCACCTGATTTTTCGCGTTCTTTTCTTGTTGTGACAAGCTTTTTCCAATGCTTGACTAATGCATTTTGAGTAGATTCAATTCTTTTCATACTTGCTCCGCCCTTTATTTTTCATAATCTTTACTAGTGTAACCGAAAATAAGTATTCTGTAAAAACTGAGTGTATAGCAACTAACATATGAGGTCAAACTACTGCAAAAGGAGGCAGATTCATGAACTTTCAAATTAGACAAGCGATTGCAGCAAACGTGACCAACCAAACTGCACAAGAATTTACTGACATTGTAGAAGACGCTATTGAGCGGGGTGATGAGCATTTATTACCGGGGCTTGGGGTATTTTTAGAATCTTGGTGGAAAGATTCAAATGAATCAGAGCGAAATGCATTCTCAGAAAAATTAGCACAGCATTATAAACATTAATAGTATCCATAAAGTATTTTAGTATGACAAACATAATCCGCGAGAATTAGGCTTAATACCTGTTAAGG
>DEQI01000186.1:0-1314 GCA_002360295.1 Planococcaceae bacterium UBA3370 | reverse complement strand
GATTAGTTATCGTTTCTTCTATTATAGATAAAAAAACACAACTCAGCGTCTCCCAAGTTGTGTTTTACTATGTAGTGATGAGGCCATCCTTCTAGATAACGTACATCACAATTGTAGCTGATAACTAATTTGTAGCGAATCCCCTACTCCTTAGTCAATCCACTACCACATGAATTAAACAAATCCCCTGTTGTTTCGATCATGTGCATTTAAATAATTCGCAACCTGCGAAAAACTTATACAAGAATAGAAGCAAGTACTGCTTTTTGTGCATGCATTCTATTTTCTGCCTGTTCAAAAATATAGGAATTCGGCCCATCGATTACGGATGTTGCTACCTCTTCTTCTCTGTGAGCAGGTAAACAGTGTAAAAACATATAATCCGATTTCGCATGCGCTACCAAATCATCATTTATTTGATACCCTTTGAAATCTTGTAATCTCTTAGCTGTTTCATCCTCTTGCCCCATCGATGTCCAGACATCAGCGTATACAGCGTCTGCTCCTGAGACGGCTTCAATTGGATCATGTGTTACTGTTACTGTACTACCATTTGCTGCAGCGATTTTTTGTGCTTTAGCGATCACTTCAGTATTACATTCATAACCTTTTGGCGTAGCAACTGAAATATGCATCCCTACATGTGCTGATGCAACAACTAAAGAGTGCGCTACATTATTGCCATCTCCAACGTAAGCCATTTTTAAACCTTTTAGTTCACCTTTATTTTCAGCGATTGTTTCAAGGTCCGCTAAAGCTTGGCATGGATGATAGATATCCGTTAAACCATTAATGACTGGTATCGATGCATGCTCTGCTAATTCTTTTACCATCTCATGAGAATTGGCTCGAATCATGATACCGTCTAAATATCCTGATAATACATGTGCCGTATCATAAACCGATTCACCGCGCCCAATTTGTAAATCCCGTGAATGTAAAAACATTGATTTACCACCTAATTGATTCATCCCTACTTCAAATGATATACGCGTGCGTGTAGAATGCTTTTCAAAAATCATCCCTAATGTTTTACCTTCTAATAACTTCGGACATTTACCTTCCTTAGTAATATACTTTAGCTGTGTTGCCAATTTCACTAGGTCTTGAACTTCTTCACTCGTATAATCAAGCAGTGTAAGTAAGTCTTTGCCTTTCAAGCTCGAGACTAATTTTAACTGCACCTCTTCTAATAATTTCATAAAGTTCCGCTCCTCACCAGTTGTTCGTATCCTCATTATACATATGCATATTTATTTAATCAAGTGTATTTTTATGTTTTTTCAAACAATTCAAAACAAAGTGTTTGTAATT
>DEQI01000203.1 GCA_002360295.1 Planococcaceae bacterium UBA3370 | reverse complement strand
GGAAAGAAATCTTTTTATTGATACTGCTATTGAATCCTTGCCAATCTATGAAAGAGATTTAGGTATCAATACGGTTAGTACATTAAGCTATGATCAACGTCGTGAACAAATATCATCACGAAATCGCGCAGCCTTTGACCAAACAACCGAAGAAACGATTAAATCAGTCGCTAGTGCCTTTAGTAATGGTGATGTTGAAGTCAATCCAACCGAAACAGCAGGTTTATTTGAAATCAAGTTTGTTGGAACTAGAGGTATTCCAGATAACATCGAAGGTTTAAAAGAAGCTTTAGATATAATCATTCCAGCACATTTAGGTTTGACATACACATTTACCTATAATGCATGGAAGCATGTGAAAAATAAAAGATGGAATGATGCAACATCCTACACCTGGGATGAATTTAGAAATGAGGTGTTTTAATGCAAAATACTACAAATTACGGTTTGAAGAAACCTGGATCAACAGATTACATTAATATTAGTGATCTTAATGATAATGCGGATATTATCGACACTCAATTAAAAGAAAATGCCGATGGACTTACATCGCATAAGAATGAAGATGCGACATTAACACAAAAGGGGCATGTTCAACTATCTAATGCAACAGATAGCGATAGTGAAACGATGGCGGCAACTTCTAAAGCCGTTAAAACAGCATATGACCTGGCAGAACAGGCTTTTCAATCAGCCAGTAACGGGAAAAGTTCCGTTGTTTCCGTTATTGGCAAGCCAGTTACAACGGATAATACTTTTAACGAAATAGCAGAGCAGATACAAATCACCAAGAATAAATTAGGCGAGCAGATAGGGAATGGAATCAATACTATAGCCAATAGTTTAGATTTCATGGTTAATGTATCATTACAAGGGTATTTAGATAACTTGGCTACAGAGTTATCTAAAAAAGGGCAATCAGCAGTAGGCACAGAAGGTTTATATTCTATGGTAAAAAAAGTATCGAATATAAGCACTGGGAAGAAATGGGCTAGTGGAGATGCGGGATTTTTTTCTATAAGTGCGTCTAAAACAATAACAGGATTATCATTTATACCTAGTGTTATTATTTTGTATTCAACAAGACAAGGCACGATTTATCAAAATAATGCCAACTATATAGATGTAAACACAAATGGATGGATACAAGCCGGAACTACTGTTGTGCTTTCGGTTCCAACTATGCCAACAACAACCGAATTTACAATAAAAAATAATATGTCGGGTTATACAATAACAAGCGTTAAATGGTTAGCAATTGAGTAAAGTAGGTGTATATTAATGAATCAAATTGGACGAAGAATTTTTTATGATGTATTAAACGGCAATGTACTTGTTGACACGGGTGAAATGTGTGGTTTTGTTACTTTCACTACCATAGAACAAGACATAACACGTTATAGTATTCTGTCAAAATTGGACAGAGAATCATTTGATGTATTAGAGCTTCCGTTTGGAGCATACAGTAAAGATTTTGCTGAATGCAATGGCTATCGAGTGAATCTAGAAACAAAGCAGCTAGAGTTTAGTTATCCTGATCCAAACGAAACAGAGACTACTGAACCTGTTTATCAGAAGCCTTTAAGCGAAGAAGTAGAAGAGTTAAAAGCAGAAAACAATTTATTAAAAGCACAAAATCAAGCATTAACAGAAAGAACGGACTTTCATGAGGAACTAATTGCCGAAATGGCAATGATGGTTTATTCATGATAGTTCGTTTTTTTATGAAAATATTAATTAAATTACTAGGAGATGTAGACATGATGAGTTTATTATTTGCACAACGAGTTATTTTAGGAAAAACAAATTTTGAAGATGTACCAGAAAAATTAAAACCAGCTGTATATGAGCATTTAGTTGATAGTGGTGTTCCAGAACTAGCTGGCGACTATCAACCCACTACTGAATAATGTGACACAAACAGAACACCCAATGAGGTGTATTTTTTATGGTCTAAAAGGATTATTTTCTCCTTTTGTCGAAAATGAAGATGAAAGGAGAATAGTTTTATGAAGTCGTTATTAACAAAAATTAAGGAGAGTATTTTACCTAATACTCCGAAAATCCCTAAAAATGCATGTTATTTTTGTAAACGCAAAGCACCTGATTTACGAAGTTACAAGAATGATAAAAACAAAAAAATTAAGGTGTGTAATCTATGCGTTGAATATGCAGAGAGACGTGCTTTTCGTAAATAAATTTTTTATTCCTTCCACAGTGTTGTTGTGGAGGGCTTTTATATTATCTAAAAAAATATAGTTATTAAAACGCTGTGAGAGCAATCGAAATAGGCAACAGTACATGAAACTGAATTTCGATGCTTCTCAGGCGTTATTTATTTTGTAAAAAAGAAGGTGTAAGTATGACAGTAGAAATTTCAATATTAGTGGGGGTCATTGGGCTTTTCATCGCTATTTTCGGTTATGTCCTTAATCGCGATCGTGAGAAGAAAAGCGATGCAACAAGTGAAGCAGAAATGAAAGTGACATTAGCACATATTTCAAAAGGTGTGGATGACATCAAAGTTGATATGAGGTCCACAAAAGAGCAAATGAACAATTTTTCTCGAGATTTAGTGCGAGTAGATGAAGCTACAAAAGCAGCTCATAGACGAATAGATAAATTGGAGGGTATCAATCGTGAAAATTAACTGGAAAGTACGCCTACAACATAAACAATTTTGGGTATCACTAATAGCGCTCCTTGTCATGCTCGCTAATCAAATAGCGGGCATTTTTCATGTCGATTTTACGATTTATAACGACCAAATAACAGCTATTTCAGAGACTGTATTAGGTATTTTCGCGTTATTGGGTATTATTATCGACCCGACAACACAAGGCGCGTCTGATAGCACACAGGCGCTACAATACGATAAACCAAAGGATGATGAAAAATGACAAGCATAACACAAACATGTCGTGATTTA
>DEQI01000086.1:814-5087 GCA_002360295.1 Planococcaceae bacterium UBA3370 | reverse complement strand
AGCAACCATGTACGGGCATAATGTGACTCACTCACTTTAAAGAAAGGAGGGCGTTCTACATAATCTATTTTGAGCGCATATTGATTACGCGGTGCAAAAGCGTCTCCCTTTATTTCTTTAAATAGGTTAGGGGGAGTCCCTTTAATCGAGAAAAGCTGTTCTCCTTTAGAACCAAGTTGTGGTAATGATGAAATGAGTGCCCATGTATAAGGATGTTTTCCATCAAAAAATACTTCATGCGCTTTACCGACTTCAATAATGTCCCCAGCATACATAACAGCAATGCGATCCGCGACTTTCGCAACAACGCCTAAATCATGCGTAATATAAACAGTCGTTAAGCCGTATTTCTTTTGGAGATTTTTTAATAGCTGTAAAATTTGTGCTTGTATCGTGACATCAAGTGCAGTCGTCGGTTCATCACAAATTAATATTTTGGGATTGCAAGCAAGAGCAATGGCAATAACAATACGTTGGCGCATTCCTCCAGAAAATTCATGAGGGTATTGCTTATAGCGTTTTTCTACATCGTATATACCAACGTCTGTTAATAATTTTAATGTTTCATGATAAGCTTCTTTCCCTTTTAATCCTTGATGCAGCACGACACATTCTTCAATTTGTTTTCCAATTGTTTTTAATGGGTTTAAGGATGTCATCGGGTCTTGGGTAACCATTGCGATCTCTTTCCCGCGAATTTTTAACCAGTCTTCTTCGGTTTTAAACCCGGCTAAATCCATATCGTTGTAAATAATTTGCCCTTGATCGATAAAGCCATTTTTATCAAGTAAACCCATAATAGATTTAACAAGCACCGATTTTCCTGAGCCAGATTCACCAACAATAGCAAGGCTTTCTCCTTTATAAAGGTTGAGAGATATATCACGAATAGCTTTTAATACTTGACCACGTAATGTGAATTGTATGACTAAATTTTGTATGGATAATATACGTTCTTGTGGATGATTCGCTTCCATCATAATCCCCCTTTATACGTGATTTTTTGGATCAGCCGCATCTGCGAATGAGTTCCCGATAATATAAAATGCAATCGTAATGACACTTAATACAATACTTGGGAAGATAAGCTGATAACGTAAGTCTGGTGACATCATCAGAACACGCCCTTCATTAATGAGATTTCCTAATGAAGGCTCGCTTATTGGTAAACCTAAGCCTATATAGGTTAAAAATACTTCTGCGCCGATCGCGAATGGAATTGCTAAGCTCATCCGTAGCATAATGACAGAAATTAAGTAGGGTAATAAGTTTCGAAGAATAATGCGATAGCTCGGCGTTCCTAAACATTTCGATGCTAAATTGTATTCGCGGTCTCGTAAAATGACAATTTGATTTCGAATAAATCGTGCCATTTCTACCCAGCCGGTAATACACATCGCGATGATAATAGTGGAAATGCTCGGTCGCAAAATATAAGACATTAAAATCAGGACGATGGTTGTCGGTATATTATCTACTACGTTGTATAGTTGCGTAATCGGCATTTCAAGCTTACGTGAAAAGCCCCAAAGTGTACCAATTGTAATACCGACAACTGCCTCCACTAATGCTACGATACAACCGATAAATAAAGATGTTCGTGTACCAGCCCAAATACGAGACCATAAATCTTGTCCAATGGAGTTAGTACCAAACCAAAATTCTGAGCCTGGTGCTATATTCCGTGCTTGTAAGCCAGTATCAGCATCTAAATATATTTCTGTTGGTGATTTTTGACCTGGTAATAAAGGTTGGAAAATAGTAAACGCTATAATAATAAAAACAGCTACTAATAAAAAGACAGCTAATCGATTTTTCAAAAAGGATTTCCATGTTGAACGCCAATATGAGTAATTCGAGTAAGCTGTTTCTTCTGCTTTCGCATCATCTGCTACAGCAAACTGAAATAACTCTTCACTTGATTTGTCTGAAATGCTGTTGATTTCTTTTGTAAACATCCCCATTAGCGTACACTCTCCCCTTTACCTAATTTAATGCGTGGGTCAACAAGTGCCATTGCGATATCACCTAAAATGAGACCGAGAATGCCAAGTGATGAAAAGACAAGTACAAGACCTTGAACAACGGTATTGTCTTGACGTTGAATGGCATCAACGAGTAATCCACCCATGCCAGGAATGGAATACAGTGATTCGATATAGATGGAGCCTGTAATCGTAAATAAAATAGTTGCGGGTAAGTATTGTGCCATTGGAATAAACGCATTACGTAGTACATGGCTGAACATAAGTGTCCGCTCTTTTACACCTTTTGCACGTGCTAGCTTAATATAGTCCTTGTTGAGTTCATCTACCATATAGCGTCGCATCCACATAGCATAAGAGGCAGTAGGGGCCAGTGCCATCGATAAAAGTGGTAACATCCAGCTAATTGGATTGTATTCGTCAAACAGCATTGGCAATTTAAAAATGCCTGTAACATACATTTGAATGAATAAGTAGTAAACTGCTGCCGGTACAGCGACAACAAAGACGATGTAGCCGGTTCCTAAACGGTCTAGCCAGCGACCTTTCATTTGTGCCATTAGAATACCGAGTGGCACTCCTAAAAGAAGTGACAGAGCGACTGCGCCGAGACCGAATAAAAGGGAATACATAATTTTATCCCCGATAATAGTTGTCACAGGGACATCTGTACGATAAGTAACCGATTTACCTAAATCTCCTTGAAATAAATTCACGTAAAAGTTTCCTAATTGAACGAGTAACGGATCGCGTAAACCTAAATTCGTTAAATAAACTTCTTGCTGCTCGAGAGACATTTTCTCTGCCGCGGCCCCTAAATAACCTTCTTCAGGCATTAAGCGCAGTAATGAGAAAACAATCGTGATAATAATAAATAGTGTCAAAATGGACTGTAACAATCGCTTTCCTATGTACCATAACATCGCTTTAACCTCCAAACTATTAGTAGAATGAGAAAGAATGAAGGAGATGCCGAATAGTGCATTTCGGTCATCTCCTTCGTAATGAACAATCAGTATTAGCCGCTATTTGCTACTAATAATTATTTGTGGTTCTTATTTTGCTGCTTCTGCTAAAGCTTCAGCACGTTTTTGCTCCCACTCAGCTAAAGCTTTTTTGAACTCATCATTACTCATTGGTTTTTCTAATACGGTTTGACCTTTGAATTTTTCAGCTGTTACACCAAATGGAGAGTATTGTGCTTCAAATGGATTTAACTTTGATGCCACATAACCACTACCACCAACTGCATAAGGAATAACAAATGCTTCATCAATTAAGAACGCCTCTGCTTTTGCAAATAGCTCATAACGTTTCTCAGGGCTTACTTCGGCTTTTGCTGCATCAACTAAGTTTTGATAAGTTGATTTGCCATTTGATTCTGTATATCCTTCAGCAAATTCTGGCTTATTGTAAGTGCCGCCTTCAGAGAAAGGATCTGTATATGTCGATGGGTCAGCGAAATCTGGGCCCCAGTTTGCTTCTAATAGTGCATATTTACCTGGGCGACGTACTTCACCTAAGAAGCCTGTTGACGGACCAGCCTCAACAATAATATCGATATAATCTTTACCTAATAAGTTTTCAAGTTGTTGTTCTACAACTTGTGTACGGTTTGCCCAATCGGGACTTCCTGAGTTGTATGGCATTAATACTTTAATAGGGAATGTAGCTTTTCCTTCAAGTGCTGCCATCGCTTTTTCTTTATGTTGTAAAGCTAAATCTTTATTGAATGAATCGTTATTTGTTATGTTTGCTAATGGTGCTAACTGTGTATAGTCGACACCTTCAACATCAACAAAGTTTTTCGGTGTAATCGTGTTACTTAACATGTCTTGCGGATTGTAAGGCTCTAAAGTCATCATGGCAGATACGCGATCAAGAGCATGATACAGTGATTTACGGAAGTCTTTATTATTTACAGCAATCTTCCAGTTTTCGGGCTCATACTCAGCGTCAAATTGCGGATCAAAGTTTAATGCATAGAAATACGTATAGAAGTTATTTTGGCTTTGACGAACTTGATCTTTTTTCTCATCATTATTTAGCCATTCGTCAATTACTGAAGTAGGGATACTTGCCCCATCAATTTCGCCACGTAAAAATAGTTCAGGCGCTACAGTAGCAGCTTCCTTGTTATATTTATAACGAATACGGTCAATTAACACTTTATCCTTATCCCAATACGTTTCATTTTTTACTAGGACACGTTCATTTTGTGGTTCGAATTTATCTAAAATATATGCGCCGTTATAAAGGAAGTTTTCTCGAGTTGTCCCGAAGTCAGT
>DEQI01000086.1:0-734 GCA_002360295.1 Planococcaceae bacterium UBA3370 | reverse complement strand
GTTTCTAACGTGTACTCTAATGTATGCTCATCGATTGCTTTGATACCTACTTGACTAAAGTCTGTCATTTTTGTCTCTTCACTGTTGTAGAATGCATCACCGTTTTTAACAACCGTAGCAATCCATGCCGTTGAAGATTCATTTTTAGCATCAAGTACGTAGTGTAAGCCGTCTACAAAGTCTTGTGCGACTACATCGGCATATTTTTTGCCATCATGTGTTACCCACTCAGCATCTTTCCGTAGCTTGAATGTCCAAACTGTCGCATCTTCATTGTGTGACCATTCTGTTGCGAGACCTGGTTTAACGACGCCATATTCATCGTATTCAATCAGGCCATCAACTAAATTAGCTGCAATGGCAAATTCATTTGTTTCTGAAGTTTTTAAGTAGTTTAATGTTTTAATTTCCCCTGAATACACTGTTCGGTATTCTGATGTTTCACCATCTGAGGAATCACTACATGCTGCTAGGAAAACTGCAACAAGGCACATTAAAAGTAACCAATACTTTTTCATAAAAAAACCATCCCCCTAGTAATCTCTTTTTTATAATGAAAACCCTATTCCAACTGCATCTGTCATCGTAATTTTCTCTTTATCGAATAGTGGACCGCCTGCAATAGGATCTTTCAAACATAAACTTGGACCGTCTAAATCTATCAATGTGATATTTTTCTCAGATGCAGCGAAATGAGCAGCAGCACTTACGCTAATTTTTGTTTCGAGCATACA
>DEQI01000252.1 GCA_002360295.1 Planococcaceae bacterium UBA3370 | reverse complement strand
CTAATGGCTGCCTTGTCTCCAATTTTTATAGCATGATCTCGCCTATAGCTTATTGGAACAAATAGCTCCCCATCCGATACATTTATTTTGTTTCCTTCTAAGTCAAGAAGATAATCGAATTTTTCACTTTGGATACTTAAACCATTATCTTGGACACTATCCTGAAGTGATGTATGACCTACTATTATTTTCGCTCCATCTATATTCAGAAACTCTACTACTTGGAATTGATCCACATTGTGATGTTGCTCAGCAAAGGAAGTAAGTCGCCCTATATCAATCTCTCCTGCATGCATTTGCATAAAATGAGGTGTTTTAGCTTTTGTCATGAGCGTATCAAGCGCACTTGATAGATTAACTGTCAGTATGACTGCGAGCGAGACAAGCATTGCTGCTATCGCAACAAAAAATAGGGTTGTCATCGTTATCAATTTACTCTTTGAAAAGTCATTTCGAATAATTCTAAAATACATATGTCACCTAACTTTCTATCATTTCAAAATAATTATTTCGCCGATAAAATAAATCGCTCTCTTATTCTTTACTAAACATCTGTATGACTGATTGTAGACTTCCTTTTTCAGCACCGAGTAACCGCTCTACATTAAAAACAAACGCCTGTATACGTGTTATGCGTTCCTCGTTTGTCATTGCAACAATATCATCATCAAAAATGGTGTTCGCATAGGTCACTACCATTTCCATGCATTCATATGGAAATGGCGTGTTAAACAGCCATTGCTCATTTCCCTCTACTATAATTTCAGCTAAGATTGGCGTAAGACCATTCATAATAACTCTCTGTATTTTCTGATGCATCAATGCATTTTGTGGTCTATGGATATGTTCCATCATTTCCTCACTGTTAGCACCACTTAATTGCATAGACATGACTACACGAATAATGCGATCGACAACCGGAATACTTTTGTTTGTAGCTATTCTTTGAGCCGTCTCCAAAAGACGCTCACTATATCGATCAATTAATCCATCCATAATATCCTCTTTCGATTTGAAATGGTGATACAATGTCCCTCTTGCAATACCTACTCTTTCCAGAATATCGTTTGTACTTGTACCATCAAAACCTTTCCGACTGAACAGCTCATCTGCCGCATCAAGAATTTCGTTTCTGCGCTCATCTGCTTCTTTTCTCACTTTTAACAACTCCTTGTAGACCGACTGCCTGTCGGTTAATTATAACAATAACTCTTTTGTTTTTTCAATAAAATACAAATATAATAATTTATTCTTTACGAACATAAAAAAAAGCAGTGGATAATAGACATTCAAATACTGAACTCCTAAAACCTCTGCTTTTCATGTTTGGTTCTAATTAATAGGCTAATTTGTATACTATTTCTCCTTCTATCACTCGACCATCTGCTTCAAAACCTAATTTTTCATACAGTTGCTTGGCCAAATGGTTGTCAGGCTCAAAGCTTAAATAGATGACGCGATGCTTTTCATCTTTTTTAATATGCTCAATCAGTTTTTCCATCGCAGCTTTACCATAGCCTTTTGACTGATGTTTAGCATCAATCATTAAGCGGTAAATCCAATATTCCTGATCATCCATATCTAAACAATACATAGTAAAACCTACTAATAAATCATCATGAAATATGGCTAAGCATTGACACTCTGGATATGCCTTTGCCTGAGCAATAGAAAATAAATTAGTTGCAACAAAATTTTTCTGTTCTTCTGCTACACTTAACTCAATTACATCAAAAAAGTTCGTTCTATTAATATCCTTAAATACGATCATTCCTGCTCCCCCTTCAATAAACATTACTTGTTCTACTGTCTTCAAACCTTCCTAACAATAGCTAAATAAATAGACGACCCTATACTTTGAATGAAAAAAACAAGCATGACATAGTAAATAAAAAACTCTTTATTCACTAAATTAAAAATGGCTACTAGTGCTACTCCGATGAATATCCCACCTGTAAGAACCGCATAGGAAAAAGACTTTATTTTATAGACAAGCATTTGTCCTCTTTCATCTTTGGATTCCATTTGACGTTCAAAAATAATTTTGTAAATTTCCGATACAAATACACCCAACACTAATACAAAAACCCCTATTGTAAAGATATTCTCCACCATTTAATCCTCCTTGTATTCAAATAATTTTGTTACATCTTTCTCCAGTGCATTGGCAATTTTAAAAGCTAAAATTAATGAAGGATTATATTTATTTTTTTCTAAAGCCACAATTGTTTGTCGACTAACTCCTACTTCGTCTGCTAGTTGTTGTTGAGTCCACATTTTTTCCGCTCGACCAACCGCAATGCTATTTTTAAGCATACAATCCCTCTTTTCAAACAAGTTATCCCATTATGTAATATATATTATACAAAATGTAAAAAATATATTACATTTCAATTGTAAAATATTTCATAAAAATAAGCAAACGATAATGGAATTTATAACCTAAGAAGGATAAAATGAATGAATATAAAAAGCCAGCTCTTTTACGAACTGGCTAAATACTTATTGATAAAACGGCTTTACATCGTATCCGTTTTGCTGTAAATGGTAACGAATGCTTTTTTCGATTAAGAAGTGACCAGCACCCACGACAATAAAATAAGTACCTTCTTCCTCTTTCAGCAACGCTATAATTTTTTGCGCCATTTGCTCATCACGTGCTCCAAATAGCATATCATTGTATTCAGATGCTTCACCGTCCATCAGCTGCACGCTTTCTGCAAATGCTTCAACATTTCCTTGTTTCCAATTTGCAAACCATTGCTGCATAAGCTTTGCATCATTTTCTCCGGTTGGTTGTAAAATACTATCTAATACCTCCACTAAAGATTGCTCTTGTGACTCAGGAGATAAAGCATCGAACATATCGACTTGCGCCTTCATACCTTCTAATTCAATCACCGGCTTTTCCATTAATAGCGCATTCAATAAAAAATACATATCAATGCCATGCATTGCCATTTCATCAGGCGTTAGCCCATCATATGAGGCATTCATTCCTAACAAGGATAACGTATTTGTTAACATCCAAGGCTTTTGTATGACTAACTGTTCTATTGGAAGATTGTACTGTTTCGCTACTTCCTCCAGCTTTGCAAATGTATCTAGCGTAACATCATCTTTTAGTGATGTACCTTCTGCATACATGGCTTTTTCTGCGTAATATTCAAGTCCTTCAAAATCTAATAAATTGGCTTCAACTAACAAAGCATCTGATTCGTTAAACGCTGTTACTAGTTTTTTATCAAAAGGATATAGATCAGGTGTACCTAAGTGAATGGAGCCTAATAAATAAACAACTGTATCTTCATCTTCTACTACCCAAGCAACTCCTTTAGATCCTTGTTCTGCTAGTTCATAAGTATCTTTAATGAATCGAATGGCTAAAATAACAGCCTGTTGTGTCGTCGCTTTTTTATCTAATTGATATCCTTTTTCAGAACCACGTAATATGTTACGATCTGTCATGTGTTTGACTGCATCTGTACCAACAGGTAAATCGTAACGCGCTGCGATATTATACAGTCGATTGACGATATCACCACGTGTATTGTCGCCCTTTACAGTCACAGGCTTATATTGTTTATTTTCAGCTAAGTTAAGAGATGCAATTTTCTTTTCTGTTAAGGAAAGTAGTTCATTTACTTTGTCTACAGAAATTTCACTTAGGAAGTCCTCATAATACCAATTAATCGGGTAAATACCGTATTTTTCACCTTCGTTTAATGTCTCAATGGCCCAATCACTAAAAGATGGCATCAAATATTGTTCTTCAGCTTGAACTGCTGGAGCAATAGTTGTTAACATCAGTGTAGTACCAAGAACGAAAGCACTCAGACGTTTCAATACTGTTTTCATCATTTATCCTCCTTTTGCTTTACTGTCGTTTTAGAGTAGCGTTAAGGTAGGTTTACCAAACACCTCTAAAAGGAAAAAAACACCATCGAAATTATACCATATATAATATAAAATTTTACAATTATTATAAATAATTAAAATATTATACAAATTCACCGTTGTATTGTACTTTTAAAATTTAAAAAGAACGTATAAAAATTAGTAAAAGACTTATACTATTTATGATTTCACTTCTACCAATGTGACTAGGAGGGTTAACCCGATGAGTGCGAATGATCGTTTCTCTAAGTAAACCAACCATCCACTTCTATGCGAAAGCGAGGCAGTGTGTCATGGAGGATTTATGTAAGTGCTAATCAGCCCGGAGTAAATTCCGGGTTTTTTATTTTTTCATTTTCAAAAGCGTGCAATAAAATTTCAAACGGGCGTATAAAAAATAATAATCGACCCATACTATTTATGATTTCACTTCTACCAATGTGACTAGGAGGGTTAACCCGATGAGTGCGAATGATCGTTTCTCTAAGTAACCAACCATCCACTTCTATGCGAAAGCGAGGCAGTGTGTCATGGAGGATTTATGTAAGTGCTAATCAAGCCCGGAGTAAATTCCGGGTTTTTTATTTTGCTCTCAATTTACATCATTATTAATTGCCCCAAAGAACTAAAGTTTTAACATAAAAACTTTAAATAAAGCGCATAAAAAATGTGCACTGACTCATACTATTTATGATTTCACTTCAACTAATGTGACTAGGAGGGTTAACCCGATGAGTGCGAATGATCGTTTCTCTAAGTAACCAACCATGAACTGGATGCGTAAGCTATGCTTTCTTAGGTTAATCCTAAGAAACAACGCTAAAGCAAAACAGTGTCATTGAAGTAAGTGCTATCATGCCCGGAATAATTTCCGGGTTTTTTATTTTTCGTTAGCAATCAAATTTGGAAAAAACCTCAACATTATTGAGGTTTTTTCAGTTTTCAATTACTTGCTTTTATTTTTGTTTTGATTTAGATTAAAGATTACTTCTTCAGCAAACTCTTCTCTATTTTCACGCTCTCTATTGGCATTTTGATTTTGATTTTGCTGTTTTTTGTTATCTTGCGTTTTATTGTTTTTATGCTTATTGCTGCCCATTATTCTCACCTCCACTAATAGTGTGAGTGAGAAGTGATTTTTTTATCCGTTTATTTTCTTCTCGGATCAGCTTGAAATAAGGAATAAAAATCTTCAGGATTCCCTTCCTCATACTCCATATCTATTTCAACATAGGACCATTCATCTTCGGTTAAAACATCTATTGTTAATGGTACATTTTCCTCGATTATTTTATTTTTGATTTCAAGAGAAGATTGTAATGCATATTGATAATAAGTAAATGGTCCAAATATTATTTTCCCGCCACCATTTACATAAAAAATAAACTCCCAATCAAAACTTGAACGAGGGTTTCTTATACTCTTATTCCTGTATATATAGCCATTAAGTTCTACTTTTTGAACATCCGCCCATCCAATTAATTGCTCTGTACCTTGATTAGATATAAAAATACCATTTTCTCGAATGGCACGATAATCATTTTTGGTCATGTAAGGGATAATAATCATGAAGGCTACAGAAATCATAAAAGTAATGTATGCTGATTTAGAAACTTTAAACCAAAAAATATAAATCGCTAAAAAGCTAAAAAATACAACAAATCCAATTATTATCTCAACAGCAACCAGTTTATGAGCAATATCCAGATGAATATCTTTTGGGTTAGCTACGTTCTTTCTCTTTAAGTTAGTTTCATAATTCATCAAGCGTGTTGATTTACCTTT
>DEQI01000172.1:550-10195 GCA_002360295.1 Planococcaceae bacterium UBA3370 | reverse complement strand
CATTTTCTTGACATAGTATCATACCTTTCTGGCAAAATGTTGGTTCCTCTAAATTGATAATGCAAGCTTTCTAATGCTGCTATACACTTCTCTCCATCTTCAAAAGATACTAACTCAATAGCAATATCTATAATTGGCTTTGCACTTAAGTGAGGTATCGCCGTACTGCCAATATGATGTATCTTATAAATGAATGAACCCAGTAATTTTTCGATTTTTGTTTTCTCTTGTAAATATTCTTCTTCCCATTCGCTAGTCCATGGAACTAAATATACTTCTCCCTTTGGTAAGCCTAACATTTTAATCCTCCCAACCTGATACGTTAATCAATAATTACCTTTTTATTTGGGTTTCTATCATACTCAAACATTGTTTTAATTTGCGATTGAGTATTTCTATTTAAAGATAAGGGTGGCAAATGATGCTCTTCAAAAAAGGCTATTTCTTGTGTTTCAATTCCTTTGGTAGCCTGTCCGCCAATAATCTCACATAAAATAAACAATTTATAATAGTGATAAACTTCTGGAGGATGTGGATGCTTATTTTTATCCATGACTGCTAATAACCGAGTTGGTTTGACATCAAAACCAGATTCTTCTTTTATTTCTTTTACGATATTTTCTGTTGGAGATAAACCCACATCACAAAATCCTCCTGGCAAAGACCAATGATCATCTATTTTTTCCTTTACCATAAGAATTTTACCTTCCTGGAAAACAACACCACGAACATCCACTTTAGGCGTAGCGTAACCTTCTTCATTTGCAAATAACATATGCAACTGTTCTACCTCTAAATCTACATGTTCTGCTAGCATTTCGGCACTAATCATTCTTAATTCCTCATAGCGTTCTAAATCAAATTCATCTTTAGTAAAAGCGATTCCTGATTGTGATATCGCTTGAATTCTTTTTGCCCAATGAAGCCATTTATTATCCATGATTAGTCTCCTTTAATATTCATCATTCCCTTTATACAAATAACATTCCTGCGTATGATCGTTTACCATACCGACAGCCTGCATAAATGAATAACAAATCGTACTTCCGACAAATTTAAAGCCATCTTTTTTTAATTGCTTACTCATTTTATCGCTTATTGGCGTTGTGACAGGAACATCAGCTATGGTTGACCAATGATTATGAATTGGTTTATGGTCAACAAAGCTCCAAATATAATTTGAAAAGGAACCGTGTTTTTCTTGTATACGTAAAAAAGCTTGCGCATTAGTGACTACGCTAGCAATCTTCAATTTATTGCGTACAATACGAGAATCTTCTCGCAATGCTGCTAGCTTATCTTCTGTATATTGCACAATTTCTGAAGCATCAAATTCGTCAAATGCTTTTCTATATCCTTCTCTTTTTTGTAAAATAGTCCACCAGCTCAGCCCTGCTTGTGCCCCTTCCAAACAAATCATTTCAAATAATTGTCGGTCATCATAAACTGGTACGCCCCACTCGGTATCATGATAGTCTACATATAACGGCTCATCTAGCTTAACCCACGCACATCTATTCACCTAATCGACTTCCTTTCATGCTGTCTATCCATTTAACATAATTATACATTTAAATTCACTAGATAACAGCTTGTTCTATCACCTCTGTATTTAAGAACCAGGTAAACTAACGGGATATTATTATTTTAATATAATAATTACAGCAGCAATTTTTCACTTACTTTATCGATTTAAAGTAGTAAATCAACTATTAGAAGCATAATTATCCACCAATAATATTATCAGAATTTTCATTGACTTCAGAAATATACACTTTTATCATTGAATGTAAGGAAAAAAATTGAAAAAGGTGATTTTATGACAAGCTTAGAAAAAGCGGTATTACTAGATAGTCAAGATCCACTAAAAAAATACGATAAAGAGTTTTACAAAAATGCCAATCAATACTACTTTGACGGTAACTCTTTAGGACTTTTATCAAAACGTGCTGAGAACAGTGTATTCACTTTATTACAATCATGGAGACAGTTTGGTATTGATGGATGGGCGAGCGGTGAACATCCATGGTATTTCCTATCTGAAAAATTAGGAGAAAAGTGTGCACCTTTAGTTGGTGCAAAAAAAGAAGAAGTGATTTTAACAGGTTCCACAACAACAAATTTGCATCAGCTACTTGCTACATTTTTCCGCCCAACAGCTGAGCGAAACAAAATTTTAGCAGATGAACTCAACTTTCCTTCAGATCTATATGCAATTGCAAGTCAACTTCAAGTACACAATTTACCAGAGGAGCACTTAGTATTTGTAAAAAGTGAAGATGGTCAGACGATTACAACAAACGCAATAATCGAAGCGATGACGGACGATGTAGCGGTGGCTATATTACCAGCTGTTTTATACCGTAGCGGCCAAGTGTTAGACATCGCTGCGATTACAAAGGCTGCTCATGACCATGGAATTATCGTCGGATTCGATTTATGTCACTCTATCGGTTCTATTCCACATCAGCTACATGATGTAGAAGTTGATTTTGCGTTTTGGTGCAATTATAAACATTTAAACGGTGGCCCTGGTTCAGTTGCAGGATTGTTCGTACATGAAAAACATTTTGGGACGATGCCAGGTCTAGCTGGATGGTTTGGCTCTGATAAGAAGAAGCAATTTGATTTAGCTACACAATTTACTCCAGCCAATACAGCAGGTGCATTTCAAATTGGAACGCCACATATTTTAAGCTTAGCACCAATAGAAGGCTCACTTTCCATATTCGAAGAAGTTGGGATTGAAGCGATTCGTAAAAAATCATTGCAATTAACAGGCTTTTTAATGGATTGTATAAACCAAGAAATCCCTAATATTTTTCAATTCGGTAATCCTACCGATGAAACTCGAGGGGGACACGTATTTTTAGTCCATGAGGAAGCGGCAAGTATTTGTAAAGCGCTTAAAGAAGCAGGTGTCATTCCTGATTTTAGAGCACCAAACGGCATTCGACTTGCCCCTGTTGCTTTGTATAATTCATTTGTAGAAGTATGGACAGTCGTTCAAATTTTGAAGAACATTATAAAAAATGAAGTTTATAAAAAGTTTCAAAACGAACGTGAAATTATTGCATAGGGGGATTGAACTTGTCGAAACGCTCCATTTCTGAACTCCAAGAAAAAATAAAGCAAGAAAAAGGCATTCATACTGATTTTAAAAATGATATGACTTATAGTGAGTATTTAAGTTTAGATCCTATTTTATCCAACCAAAATCGGCTTTCCAATCACCACGATGAAATGCTTTTCATTATTATTCACCAAGTTAGTGAGCTATGGATGAAGTTAATTATTCACGAGCTGCAAGGGGCTATTGAAACGATTCAACGAGGAGAAATGCAACCTGCATTTAAAATGCTAGCACGCGTTTCTAAAATCCAAATTCAAATTATTCAAGCGTGGGATGTTTTAGCAACGATGACGCCAGCTGAATACTTACAATTCCGAGATAAACTCGGAAAGGCTTCTGGCTTCCAAAGTTATCAGTATCGACTTATTGAATTTGCGTTAGGCTACAAAACACCCTATATATTAAAAATATATGAAAAAGATCGTGATATTTTAGAAATGTTGCAGAAAGCATCAAAAGCACCGAGTATTTACGATGTTTCAATCCAAGCTTTGGCTCGTGCTGGTTTACCGATTAATAAAGAACTTCTAAACCGCGACTACAGTGTGGTCTATAGTGGAGATGAATCGGTCGCGGCAGCTTGGCACACAGTTTACAAAGATGTCGATAAATATTGGGACTTATACCAGCTCGCTGAGAAATTAGTAGATATAGAAGATTCTTTGCAAACATGGCGCTTCAAACATATGAAAACGGTAGAGAGAATTATAGGCTTTAAAATTGGCACTGGCGGTTCTTCAGGGGTGAATTATTTACGTCAGGTGTTGGACCATCGTTTCTTCCCAGAATTATGGGATGTACGAACAATTTTATAATAGGTGGAGGTGTTTGAATGAAAGAAAACAAAGGTCAATGGTCAAGTAAGATGGGCTTTATTTTAGCTTCTGCTGGCGCTGCAATTGGTTTAGGGGCTATTTGGAAAATGCCTTACGTAGCAGGTCAAAGTGGTGGTGGTGCCTTTTTCCTCATTTTCGTTCTATTAACTCTACTTATTGGTCTCCCGATGCTACTGTCTGAGTATATAATCGGTCGTGGCTCACAAAAAGAGGCCATTTCTGCTTATAAATTGTTGGCACCCAACACACCTGCATGGGCATGGGTCGGTAAATTAGGAATTATTGGATGTTTTTTATTATTATCTTTTTATAGCGTTGTAGGTGGATGGATTTTTGTATACAGTGGCGTTTCAGTCGTAGGAAATGTCATTGAGCCATCATTAGATCCGGGTGCATTTTTTGGCCAAGTCACGGGTACGCCTTGGATAGCTTTACTTGGGTTAGCGTTGTTTACAATAGCTAACGTTGTGGTCATTGCACTTGGTGTTCAAAACGGCATAGAAAAAGCGAATAAATTTATGATGCCCTTATTATTCATTATGTTCTTCATTTTAGTCATCCGTGCATTAACACTAGATGGAGCAATGGAAGGTGTGAAATTTTTCTTATACCCCGATTTCACTAACATTACAGGGGAGTCTATTTTATATGCTCTAGGGCAATCATTCTTTGCTTTAGCAGTAGGTTTCTCATGTTTAGTGACATATAGCTCTTATTTAAAGAAAGATATTAGCCTACCCTACTCTGCTGGATCAGTAGTTGGGTTAAATATTTTCGTTTCATTATTAGCTGGTTTAGCTATTTTCCCAGTAGTATTCTCATTTAATATGGAAGTCGCAGAAGGGCCTCCATTATTATTTATGGTGCTACCTGCAGCCTTTTCACAAATGCCCTTCGGCGAGCTGTTTCTAGCAATGTTTTTAATTTTATTCTTATTTGCAACGTTAACATCATCTTTTAGTATGTATGAAATTATTGTTGCGGCTCTTGTAGAAAAGTATAAAATTACTCGCGCAAAATTAACAATTATTATCGGAGTAATTGTATTCATCGCTTCTATCCCTTCTACTTTAACATACAGCACATTAAGTGATGTTTCGTTTTTTGGGAGAAGTATTTTCGATGCCACAGATTTTTTTGTTTCGAATGTCATTTTACCAATTGGCAACTTGCTCATCGCATTCTTTATTATGCATGTAGTTGATAAAAATTTAGTGAAAAATGAGCTTTTACAAGGAAGTAAAGTGGGGGAAGGCTTCTATAAAACATACCGTTTCTTAATGACATTTGTTGTACCAGCAGTTATTCTTGTTGTTCTTGGATATTTAATACTTCAATATTAATAGGAGAAATACGTTATGTGGATTGATATTACACAAGCTTTAAAAGCTGGCATACCCAATTGGCCAGGTGATACACCCTTTCAATTTGAAATTCCATATACAAAAGAGCAAACCGGCTCTGTCAATATAGGTAAAATGACCACTTCCATGCATACTGGAACGCATGCCGATGCCCCTTTCCACTTTGACAATAACGGTGAAAAAATAGATCAGCTAGATGTTAATATTTATATCGGAATATGCTTTGTTATGGATTGTAGAGGTACTGCCGAAATAACGGCAGAGACATTTCACTCCGTTGATTTTAAAGGGGTGCAACGAATTTTACTAAAAACGCAAGACGCGATCTCTCCACAATTTCCAACGACAATTCCTATTATTCATCCTAATGTCGCTCCCTATTTAAAGGAAAAAGGAGTTGTATTACTAGGAGTTGATAATCCATCTGTCGATCCATTAGATAGCAAAGAAGTAAGTGCGCATCACGCATTGTATCAAGCTGGTATTCACATCATCGAAGGATTAGTGCTTAATACAATTGATCAAGGTTTTTATGATTTAATCGCACTACCATTAAAGGTGGTAGGTGCAGATGGTGCTCCAGTACGGGCAGTTATTCGTAAAATACACTCACTTTAGCTTTAATTTACGGAATAGTATTTGGAGAGTACCTACTCTCCAAATACATCCTATCACTTAGGCAACGCGTGTAAATTTCATTTTTATAATAGATAGCAAATAACATACAATACCTAAACCAATAACAATTGGTATACCTTGATACCACAAGCTAGTGTTTTGCAGCAATATTGTATTTTGAGGTATGACATACTGGAACGGGTTATACCAAGCAATGTCGGGCTGATTAATATAAGTAAAGAGAGCATATCCCCCTACAAGTATACCAATTAAGACAATCATTGACGCTACAGTACGTTTCACCACTAAACTTACTAACAAAGATAGTGCGAGCATTAAGAATATCGTAGCCGAAGTAACAGCCATTGCATATAACATATATTCCGTAATGGTGATAAATGTAAAAGTATTATGCTGTTCGATTACTATTGGATAATAAAACGATCCTGTTTCACCAAAAATAAGACCTATTGTACATACCGTTGTAAAAGCAATGAATGTCATCACAATGTATACAATTAGCGCACTCCATAATTTGCTACTAACTATACTTGTCTTTTTAATTGGCTGTGTATACAGAAACTGAATAGAGCGATTTTTAAATTCTGATGATAGTATATTACCAATCAAAAATAGCAATATAACGATGGCTCCAAATGTAATATAAATATCTACTACTTGCTTCATAAAGTTCGGTAATGCCTTGCTGTATGTTTCATGCTCAGGTGGAATATTTTCATCTAATAATTTTTGATTGAGTGCAAGCTTATTGTCCATTTCCTGAGTTGAAACTGTAAATTCCCCGCCTAACTCTTTATATGTTTTTAGCTGCATCAAATAGTTGTTTTCGATCGTTACTGTTTGACGCCAATCCTCTTTACCAATCGAATCACGTAACTGAATCAACGTATTAACCATTGTAGTTACTGTCAGCAATTGATCTTGCGCTTCTTTATTGTTCTCTTCATATACTTTTATATATTTTTTTCCTTCCTGAATCAGTGCATCAATTTCTTGTTGTGTTTCTTTTTCGATAAAGGCTTGAAATAGATGATTGCGGGCAAAAAGCAAACTAATACTCAATATAATGAACAACATGACGAATAAAAATTTTTTGCTAATTAGTATCTTTTTTAATTCGAAATGTAACAGTTTCATAAAGACAGCTCACTTTCAAATAACTCGACATATCGTTTTTTTGCACCTATCTTTGCATTCTCTACCTTTTGGATTTGAACATCATTTTTATTTAATAAATCAATAAATGTTTGGAAAGACACCTCTTTTTCATCAAATGAGAATGTATTATGCTCTGTCAACTCAAAGGCAAGCGACTGTTCCTGCAATATACCTTTTGCTTTTTCAAAATTACTCACTGTAACATCGTATTGATTTATTGATAAGTCTTCGAGCGACTCCTTCAACAATACGCCATCCTTTATAAAATATATTGTATGTGCAAGTTGTTCAATTTCGTATAAATTATCTGATGAAATCATAATGGTTGTCCCCTTCTTATATAGCTCTAAAAAAATGCTGAGTAAATGAGTGACACTTGATCGATCTAGTCCATTAAATGGTTCATCTAATAATAAAAGCTTCGGTTTATTGATTATAGACATTGCAAGTAATAAATGTTGCTTCATACTTGGAGAATACTTTTGCACACGCTTTTTTAAATAGCTTTTCATCCCTACCTTTAGCGCTACTTCATTTATTCGACTAAATGGAAGTTTTTGCATCTGACAAATAAATTTCAAATGATCATAAGCCGTTAAATTCTCATATAAAGTACCGTTACTTTGTTGATAAGATACTTCGTAAAAGAGAGAAGGATCCGTATGCTTTTTACCTAATATAGCTACACTTCCCTCATCAAATAGTTGTAAGTTTGTTAAGCAATTTAACAACGTCGTTTTTCCAGACCCTTTAGGACCAACTAATGCTACAATTTGTGGTGTATTTATTTGTATGTCTATACCTTTCAAGACGGGCTGCTTTTTATAACGTTTTTTCATATCTTTTACGTCAATAATCATGCGATCACCTCTCGATTTTTTCCACTTTCCTTATAGCTCCTACTAACTTTTCATATAATCCCTTTCTACAAACTTCTATAAAACCCTTCTTTATTTCGAATATTTTAACAAAAGAGAACATTGAATACATTATTCTCTTTGCGTGTTAAAATTATACAATCGAATGTACCTAGTTCTAAATTTAAGGAAGATGGTTTAGTAGAGCAGGAAATATATTTTTTCTTGTTAAAGAGTTGGTTTCCGTTACGCTGTCGCTTCGCTTTCACACAGATAAATTGTCACACGATGTGACGATTTAGCCTTCGTTCCTTTTTTACGCTAATCCCCAAGGAGTCACTCTGGCTCCACTCCAATCAACAAACACATAATTCATAATGTCATCCCTACTTTTGGTGACGAATATTAAAACTATTATTTTAGGAGATTGATTATATGAAAAAGAAAGTAAGAGAGATGGGAATAAAAATTGGTCAATTACCCACTGGAGCAAAAAACTGTATTACTGATATAGGCGGTGTACAAGTTGGTCATGTAACACTTCAAGGAGAACTGAATCAAGAAGGTGGCTATGCATGTACGGGTGTGACGGCTATTTTACCGCATAGTGGAAACTTATTTCAGCAAAAGGTTACTGCTGCTAGCTATGTTCTAAATGGTTTCGGAAAAACGACAGGGCTTGTACAAATAAATGAGCTAGGTGTCATTGAATCCCCTATTATGCTGACAAATACATTTGGCGTACCAGCAGTAACACAAGGTACGTTGCAATATATGTTAGACACAAATAAGGACATAGGCGATTCAACGGGGACAATTAATATTGTTGTGGGTGAATGTAACGATAGTCACTTAAATTCCATTCGTGCATGTCCAGTTACCCCTGAACACGCTATTCAAGCCATTCAAAGTGCAACTGAAGATGTTGCAGCAGAGGGCGCAGTTGGAGCAGGTACAGGAATGATTTGCTTTGGCTATAAAGGGGGCATTGGCTCTTCATCTCGAATTGTAACTGTCGAAAATAAAAAAACATCCTATACAATCGGCTGTATGGTGTTAAGTAATTTTGGTCATAGTTCAGAGTTTTTGGCAGAGCGTTACCGTATGCCAAATACCCAACACCCCTCTACACTATCACCTACTGATGGCTCGATTATTATCGTTCTTGCAACAGATGCACCGCTAAGTAGTCGCCAGCTTACACGAGTTATTAAACGTTGTGGCATTGGTCTTGGTCGAACGGGCAGTCATTATTCACATGGGAGTGGTGATATTGTAATCGGCTTCACAACAGCACATCATATCCCGCATAAATCAAATGAGCTTCTTGAAGCGCGTATGCAATTACGAGAAGATCATCCGATTATGAATCAATTGTTTACAGCAGCAGCTGAAGCAGCTGAGGAAGCTATACTAAATTCCCTTTCACAAGCCGAAACAACAATAGGCCGCAACGGTCATATTGTGAATGCTTACCTATTTGAATCTTAACCTGACTTATTAAGCTATTAGGATACTATTGTGTGTCTTAGTAGCTATTTTTATTTCAACTTTATAGGTTCATCACCGAAAGTCCGGGTTGATAGTAAAAATAAAGTGTTTGTTGATTGGAGTGGAGCGAGTGAAGCGGCTTATCGGACGCCCCCAGGAATTTTGGA